>CAXMLS010000137.1:0-3666 GCA_964194235.1 uncultured bacterium
ATCGGTAATAGAAACGGTTAGAGCCGGGGAAGTGTTCCAAGCCACGCCCACGGGATCGTCTGTCGTTTGTTCGTCTGGAGAAAGTGACCACGGAGTCTTTCAAAAGGAATGACGGTGCCATCAGATACTTGACCAACAGAATATTGATCCCGAGGACTCCGTGAAGATAATACGAAGGAGCACCCGGTTCAGGCCCCGCAAGGCGCGAGGAGTGTCCGCGTATAATTAATCCATATGCGGTGGCACAAAAACCAGAATTCTAATATCAAGTGCAGCGAAGTTGATCAGGATGATCTTTGCACAACGAGGATGTTTTGATTTACGCACAGTCGTCGAAAGTTCCAAACGCTTTCTTGTTATGCAACACGATAGTAAATCGCAGTTCACCTCGAGCGACCATTACCGCTCTTCTGCTGGCAATGCTGTGCCTTTTTGTTTTGCCCAGCATTGCGGCTGACAGTGACTACATTATTTATCTTGTGTGCGAGTCTGGTGACCAGGTCGTTCGAGTACGATTTGGAAGTTCCGGTAGCGCGATCGAGAAAATGATTTCCACGGCTGCGATTCAGTCTGATATCAGCGGACCGCATGGAATTGCGGTGGCCCCGGATCGAAGTGCCTATTATGTGACGCTCGGCCATGGCCGTCCGTTCGGGTCCGCGCAGAAATATTCCGGGCAGGACGACAAGTTGATAGGCAAAGTGCTTCTCGGATTGTTTCCCGCCACCATCGACGTCACTCCGGACGGCAATTTTATTTTCGCGGTTAATTTCAATTTACACGGGGACATGGTGCCGTCGTCTGTCTCTGTCGTTGAGACCGCGGAGATGATGGAGGTAGCGCGGATACCTACATGCACGATGCCGCACGGGTCGCGGGTTAATCGGGATGGCACACGGCATTATTCCGTTTGCATGATGGACGACATTCTCGTAGAGATCGACACCCGGACTTTGCGGGTAACGAGATACTTCCGGCTGACGAAAGGATCCGAAGCGGGATTCAGTGTAAGTCAGACTACGAATCCCCCCCGGGTGAAAAGCCAGGTTCCATTCCAATTTCCATCAAAAACGAATGTTCTCCCACTTGGGCGCAACCGTCGCCGAGCGGCGCCAAAATATACGTTGCCTGCAGTAAATCAAATGAGATTGTGGAAGTAGACGCTTCATCGTGGCGATTCGTAAGACGCTTCCCGGCGCGCAGCGGTGTGTACAATCTTGCGGTCACGGGCGATCAGCGTTTGGTCGCCACGAATAAGCGTGATGCATCAGTTTCGGTATTCGATTTAAAAAATGGAGCGGAGATTGCGCGAGTGTCTACGCGGGGAATCATCGTGCATGGCGTGGCCGTTTCGGCGGATGACCGTTACGCGTTCATCACCACGGAAGGAATTGGCACAGCGCACGGCACCGTCGAGGAGCTTAATCTGCAAACTCTACGGATGGACGCAGTAGTAGAAGTGCCGCCGCAAGCTGCAGGAATTGCCTTCTGGAAAATTGAACAAGCGGTCCACAAATAGCGATGATCGAATGGTCATTCGGAAATCCGTCTAATTTACAGAAAACCTTTTTAGTTTGGAGCGCGCGTTGTCGATCCTCTCAACTTGGTTTTGCCCAAACGAACTATCCACAAGCCCGAGTTGATATCGTTGAAATAAATCAGGCCTTTATGAGGTTGTCCGCCCCACGTCATCGGCAAATTCGGCCGGAACCCATCGGGATCGCCGGTAGCGAGTCTCGCGATTTCGCGGCCCTGTTGATAGAGATCGCCGCGCAGCTCGCCGGAGACATCCAGCACGCGGCCTCCGCCGTTGTAATAACCGATATACATAAGATCATCCTCGACCCAAAAATTGTGCGCGCCGGCCTCCGGCACCGAATACGTGGCTACTTCGTAGGGATGCGAGATGTTGGTGACGTCCAGAACATGCACGATTCCCTGAACCGGGATCCGCGATCGTGAAGCGATGTTGTACTCTCCGGGCAAAACCTCATCTCCTACGAACACGTAGTTCTTGTAGCGGAACGCCGTGTGAGCGCCTGCGTTCCACCCGTCTCCATAGGTTTGGTGGTAGTCAAAATGCATCTGGCTAACCAACACTGGCTTTTCGGGCATGCCGCTTTTTATTCCGTTACCGATGTCAAGAATTACGAGACCATCGCGCCAATAGGATAGATAGGCCAAGCCATCTTTTACGAACACGTCGTGTAGAAATCTGCCTGAAGAAATGACTCCGAGCGGGTACTCCGTCGTTCCGGCAATCGGATTATCGAGCTGCCAGCGAGCTACTTCCTTTGGAGTTTTCACGTCGGCGAAGTCAATCACCCGCAGTGAACCTGTGGCGTCGTCGGTAATGTACGCATAATGCGTGTCGATGAACGCGCTGTGCACGCCACCAGTCACAGACTGTGCATATTCCGAGATCGGTTTCGGGTGCAGAGGGTCCGACGTATCCAGAAAAACGATTCCATTTTTCCGCGTCGAAGCTCCCTCGCGAGTAATGACCCCAACCTTGCCATCTGCGGAGACGCTTACGTCGTTCATAAGACGCGCGTCTAGAGTAACCGGCTCGCCCAATTTCGGATGGGTGGGATCGGAAATATCATAGGCATAAAGCTTATCGCCGATGCTGGACAGATACGCGGTGTCTCCAAAAATCCATTCTTCCGAATAAGGAATTTTGACGTCGGGGATGACGTGTGCCACAATCTCAAGTTCACGCGCGACTTGGCGCGCCGCAACCACAACCGAAGCTACGGCTTGTTTGTCCCCGATGTTTGCTGTGACCACATAAGTGCCGGGCCGCTGCGCGACAAAAGCGCCGTCCTGCCAGATACTCGCCCCTTCGCCGTCTACTGACCAGGCTGCAGGGAAAGAATCGACCGGCGGAACGGACATACTTTGCGTGTGAGTGACAAAACGCACGACGTCACCGGTGCGCGCCGTCGCCGCCGAAGGGCTCAATGACAGTTTTCCGATTGGATTGCGAATGACTTCGATTTCCGCTGTCCCCGAAATGCCCTGAATTTGAGCCTGAACAGAACCGCGTCCCGGCTGCATTCCGGTTACTAAGCCGGCGTCGTCGACGGATAGTATCGACGGGGTAGAGGATGTCCACTTTACCGGCTGATCTTCCGATGGATCGCCTTTCGCGTTTCGGGCTGTGGCTATCAATCGAGCGTGCCCGCCGGGAACAAGCGGAGCGGCCAACGCTTGGACTTCCACCCGCGACACGTGGAGTGGTTGCACAGATACCTTGGAGTATCCGACCTTATCGCCGATTCGAGCTCCTACGCGCAAAAGCCCGGGCGCTTGCGGGCGAACAACTCCGTTGGCATCGGCCGAACCTAAATCCCATGGCGCCGCGAACCACATGATTACCGGCGCGTCGACTATTCTCCCATCGGCACTTAACCCGACTGCGGTGAAATGCAGTTCTTGGCCGATCTCAGCGTTTATGTTAGTTGGTTCGACGCGAACGGACACAACAGCCGATGCCTCGGAAGCTGCCTGTTGTGGGACAGCAAATAAAGAAAGGGAAGTAGGGCCGAGGAACCACAGAACGACCAAAGAAAGTTTCATGCGCGCTCCCACAGAAGATGACGGTGAATTGTTTGAAGCGTAGGGGACGAGCACACGCATGTCAATGTATGTAAAGTCTTCGTC
>CAXMLS010000138.1:0-2808 GCA_964194235.1 uncultured bacterium
CTTCAGTACAAGCGGTGTCCCTCGCCAAAATCTCATCCGGCGCTGAAAACGGCGTGATTCCCCGTTGTGACGTTTGAATACGACGCGCGAATTAAACCAGGAATCCTCCCCCCGACGCCGAGATTGTATGTAGCGGCAGTGACTGCGAACGGGTCCGGCATATATCCCGCCCCGCTGGCACCTGCCGCACGATGTACAAAATTAAGTCGTGACCGCGCAGCCGCTCTCCGTTCTTCGCAAGGTGCTTGGCTCCATCACCGCCCACTTGGTCAACCTGATACGAGTGAATGTATCTCATGCCACTCACACGACAGCCAACGCACATACAAGGACGCGTATCCTTGTCAAGCGAAGCCGTGAAGAAGAAACGGACCACTTCGCGGTAAGAAGGCGTGATGGAAGACATCGTTCTGACCCGCATGAAGCGAAACCGCGTCCCTTTAACAAGAGCGGACTACTTATACATAGCCGTACCGTGACAAAGTACTCGCGCTGGAACACTTGGAGCAGCACGGGTCCAAATTCACATTTCAAATGATGGTCCCAAAAATTGTCCGAGCAGGCGTCGCGAATGTACACCACGGTCGGGTATTCGCTGTGTGACTTGGCGGGTGACGTTTCAGGTGGGTGCGGCATACTCGCTTTGAGCGGTTGCGTGCCGTGTGGCTTCGCTAGCGGTGTCGCGTTCGGATTCAACGTGGCGCTGCGGTACTTTAATCAGTGCTAAAGGAAATGCGATGAATGTAAAGCAATGGATTGAAGGCGGTGTCGCTCTCGTGGCTGTCATCGTGACAATCTGGCGGATACGAAAGTTGAAACCGTTCGACAAGAAGTATTAGAAAACCGGGGGACTGAAACGTCCCCTTCAAAATCTGATTCTCGTTCGCGGGGCTGCTGTCGCGGCTGCGACGCGTAGACAAGAAAGATGTGCCACTGGTTTTAAAAATCTTGAAGCACGTGGGGATGCGCTCCACAAGCGGCAACTGATGCGTACCGGGCGGCGCATGTTAGAATCACAAGCATGACATGGTCACTCACGCGCTACGACGAGTCCTTCCTGCGCTCGATGCGCGTGGGCCCGGGTGTGCCGATGTCGAGGTACGACACGTTCGTACGCAACAACCGGAACACGAGAAGCGCAGACGCGCGACCACGACCTTCTGCGAAGGATGCCTTGCCGGGCTTGCGGTCGAGACGATGCGTTTGGGGTTGCGGATGTGTTCCGAATGCCGACTAAAACTTTTAGGGTAAGGGGAAGAACATGGACATCGTGAAAGTGTTGCGAATCGAAAGGGACAAAACAGCGAGGCGGCTGGCTGGTATCGACGGGGCCATCGCTGCGTTGAACGGCGAGCGGGGAGTCGTAGTCGAGACATCGCGACCGAAGAGGTACGTGCACTCAGCAGCTAGTCGTCGCCGCATCGGTCTCGCGGTCAAGAAGCGCTGGCTGGAAAAGAGACGCGCCGAGAAGAACGGGAAGAAGTAAGTCTTGGAGGTGCGGGTCGGAGTCGAACCGACGAATGATGGTTTTGCAGACCATTCCCTTAGGCCACTTGGGTACCGCACCGAAGTTTTACATCATAGCAGATTGAAGAAACCGGAAAAAGCTATGCCCAGAATCTGTGCCCAACGCGCCCTATTATTGCCTATTTACACCTAATGAAACCTTCGTAAACTATTGAAACCGCGTAGCCCCATCTGAAAACATGGGTTTTGCAGACCTCTCCCTTGGGCCACTTGGGTACCGCGCCGAACTTTTGAGTATAGCAAACCTTGCGGAGCCCTCAGGGCATCACGGAACGAGCGAGGCCATAATGTAAGCACCCGCACCAAGGCTATGTTTAAAAGCGTTAGAATGGTGGACACAAAGGTGGTGCCGATATGCCTTCCGATCATTACCTGCTAAAAACGGAACCGACGGGATACTCGTTTGCCGATCTTCAGCGCGATTCGGTTACCGAGTGGGACGGCGTTTCCAATCCGACCGCGGTGAGAAATCTGCGCGAAATGAAACCAGGAACCAAGCTGATTATCTACGAAACTGGAGAGGTCAAAAGCGCTGTGGGCACGGCATCGGTCGTTTCGGTGAATGCCGCGGATCCGAAAACTCCCATCGTCACCATCAAAGCGGGCAAAGCGCTGTCTCAGCCTGTCTCTCTGGCGCAGATCAAAGCGAACTCGACGTTCGCAGATTCTCCGCTGGTACGCCAGGGCCGGCTTTCGGTCGTTCCGCTGACGCCGGCACAACACAAAATCCTGACGGGTGCGTGATCACAAAATATTCGCGGTACGCGGTGTGCGATCGTGGCTGCAGCGAAGAACTCAGACTCAGGCGGTGAAGTGCCAACTCAACGAAATCAGCGGAGATCGCGGATAATTTCGCGTGCAGCGTTGGCGCCGGAAGCGCCGGTAAGGCCGTTGCCGGGATGCGTGCCGGAGCCACACAAGAATAAGCCGCGGACGGGCGTTTTGTAGCGCGCCCAATCCAGCACCGGGCGCATGGTGAAGAGCTGATCGAGGGCCAGCTCACCGTGGAAGATGTGGCCGCCGGTGAAACCGTACTTCGTTTCCAGATCCTGTGGCGTGATGACCTGCATTGCTTCCACCAGCGCGGAGAAATTGGGCGAATATTCCGCGATAGTTTTCATCACCGTTTCGCCCAAATCCTTGGCGCGCATGTCCCAGTTCCCTTCTTTCAATTTGTAAGGGGCGAACTGCATGTACGCCGAGACCACGTGTTTGCCAGGAGGCGCGAGAGAAGGATCGAGCAGCGTCGGAATAGTAATATCTCTGTCTCTTATACACATC
>CAXMLS010000139.1:0-2478 GCA_964194235.1 uncultured bacterium
GATGTGTATAAGAGACAGACATGGGACTGAGTTTATCTTCGTGACCAGCAACGATCCCGCTAAACAGATGCGCGATCATCGGGCCAAAGAAAAACCACCATAGCTCAATCGCTTTGTCCAACCCCTCAATTCGCAAATTTTCTACTTCCAATTGTTCTTCAGCAAGCAAAGTCGCCGCCAGCTGCACCGCCGCATTCGTCTCCGCGGTAGCCGTCCCCAATGCCTTCGTCTCTAAAATCCCCACACGCAACCCTCGCAAATTGTGTTCGGGGAATTGCCTCAGGTGAATCGGCGAAGAAAGCGCGTCTTCTACATCCGGTCCGCGCATCACTTGAAAAAGTTCCCGCACGTCCGCGATCGTGCGCGCCATCGGGCCCACAACTCCCAGCCATGCAAACGCACCTGCTCCCCGCGGAAAATGTCCAGTGGAAGGTATGCGTCCCGGCGTCGGCTTGAGCGCGCAAATCCCAGAAAAATGTGCCGGCACGCGTACGGAGCCACCGCCATCGCTGCCCACGCCGCCCATCGAACATCCCGAAGCGATAGCCGCCGCTTCGCCTCCGCTAGATCCCCCCGCAGACCGCGAAAGGTCCCAGGGGTTGCTCGTTTTTCCCGTCAGCGCATTGTCCGTTTCATACGCCATCAGAAATTCCGGCGTATTCGTATTTCCCAGCAACACCGCTCCGGCAGCCTTCAACCGCCCGACCAGCACCGCATCTTCCCGCGCAATGTAATCTTTCCGAAGCAGCGATCCCGCTCCACATCGCCAGCCTGCCACGTCGATACAACTCTTGATGGAAACTGGTACTCCATGTAGCGGACCCAGTATTTTGCCCTGCAAAACCGCCTTTTCCGCCGCCTCCGCCCGGCGCTGCACTCCTTCCGTATCGATGTGCACAAACGCATTCACCTTCGGCTGCATCGCTTCAATGCGCCGCAGGTGTGTCTCGATAACTTCGCGGGGTGAGATTTGTTTCGTCCGAATGTCGCGCCCAAGTTCCGCTATGCTTTTAAAAATAATTGAATCCATTTTGCCTCAATCGAGAATAAGCGCGGCTCCGCTGTCTGGTCAAAGGCAGCCCGCCATGAGCCAAAAACACTCCGCCACGCATCACACTTCTAGCATCAAAACTGTTAAGTCAACAAAGGCGTTGACGCTGCGCGCTGCAGCCGACAGAATTGTTATGTCCAACAAAAAATGACCTACGCATCTGGCAGTTCGACTAGACAGGAAACCATCCGCATGCGCATTTTCTTTCGGGCAGCCCTTCCCGCTCTCACTTGTATAATTTTAATCTCCGCGGTTTTATTGCACTCTCGAGCATCGCAAGTCGCGGCAAAGTCTTCGTCCATGCGCGAACCTGCCTCATACGGAGAGAACGCAAATTCTCCCGAGGAATCTTCGAAGGCCTTGCGTCTGAACACTCTTGGCGTCGCATATTTGAATCAGCAACGCCCCACCGACGCGCAGAAACTTTTTGAACAGGCTCTTCAGGTCGACCCGAAATTCGCCGTAGCACGCCTCAACCTTGGCGTGGCTCTCCTCAATCAGCAGAAAGGCGAAGCCGCTCGTGATGCGTTACAGGAAGCCACCCAGCAACTCCCGCGCGATCCGTACGCATGGTACAACCTTGGCCTTGCCTATAAAGATTTGGCTGATTTCGCCAATGGTGCCGTTGCATTTGAGCATGTAATCGAAATCCTCCCCGACGAAGCCGACGCCTATTATTTTGTCGGCTTTCTGAATTCTCGCCTGCAGAAATACGATCTGGCCGTCGCCGCTTTCCAAAAGGGGCTGGCCTTATTTCCGTATCACGCCTCATCGGAATTCGGTCTGGCCCAGGCATATCAGCGCAAGGGCGAAGCCAACGCCGCGCGCGAGCATTTGGCAAAATTTCAGAAAATCACTACCGATCACCTCGGCACTCCGTTTGGTGCCGGTTACGGCGATCAGGGCCCTCTGTCGCTCGCCGAATTGGTTACCGATTCATCGCTCAGCGTTCCTCCAGCGATCCCCGTGCATTTCACTGCGCAAAATGTTTCCGCGCTCCTGCACGCCGGTAACGGGAAAGCTCCTTCCCCCATAAGTCCGAGCACCGGCGCGTGTTTCTTCGATTTCGACGGCGATGGCAACCCCGATCTTTTTCTGGTCAGTGCCACAGCGGATGGCGCCAGCCATTTATTGCGCAACACGGGCCACGGCCAGTTTGAAGATGTCACGCAACAATCCGGCATCGCGCTTTCGGGCAGCGGTCTCGGATGCGCGGCGGGCGATTTTGACAGCGATGGCCGCACCGATCTCGTCGTATGTCTGACGGATGGCGTGCACCTGCTGCACAATCAATCCGGTGGCAAGTTTGAAGACGTAACCGAGAAGGTTGGAATTCGGCGCGAAAAAGGTTGCATCGGTGTCACCTTCGTCGATTACGACCATGACGGCGACCTTGATCTCTACATTACCTGTCTCTTATACACATC
>CAXMLS010000140.1:0-1827 GCA_964194235.1 uncultured bacterium
GGTTTGGGACCTGCTGATAAATCTGCGTGAGGCTTTCGGCAAAACAGCCATTTCTAAAGAGGATTCGATTCGCCTGGAAAGTTTACGTAACGCTGCGCCCTTGCTCGAAGCGTTGGGCGAAGGCGGCAGTGCCTCCGACGATTTTCTAAAACGTGCGGATTCTTTGATTTCGTTCGCGTTTTCCAAAAAAACTAAAGATAGCCGGGCGCTGGAGCTGGTCAATAAAACAAACCAGTTTAATTTGAATGGCAAACGTTTCAACGAATCCGAGTGGGCGCAGTTCCTTGCCGATCCAGCCAGCTTCGTCGTCACCGTCTCGTATCAGGACAAGTACGGGCCGCTGGGTAAAATCGCTGTTCTCCTGGGAAGGATAGAGGGCAAAAAACTCCACCTGGCGTCGTGGGTGATGAGTTGCCGAGCCTTCTCTCGCAGGATCGAACACCACAGTCTGAAGCATCTTTTCGAAAAATTCGCTGTCGATCAGATACATTTCGATTTTCAGGCTACGGACCGCAATGGCCCGCTGCAGGATTTCTTTCTTGAAGCGGCCGGCTCCCCTCCTGTACCCGGCGTGCAACTATCGCGATCGTCTTTTTTAGAAAAGCTACCGCCGTTGTTTCATCGCGTTGAGGAAAAGGAAGATGCCTGAAATCGATCAGCGTTTAACGCGATGTTTCGCGTCCGTATTTCCAGACTTGCCGCCGGAGCAGATTCCCGGTGCCAGCGCGGAGTCTATGTCCGACTGGGATTCCCTGGCGGCAGTGACACTCGTCGCCGTCCTCGAGCAGGAATTCGACATAGAAATTGACTTGATGGAATTGCCGGAATTAAATTCTTACGGCGCCGTACGAAGTTACCTTCTCAGACAGCCGAACTAGGCGTTCAGAAACATCGAGCGCGACAAATTTGAATTATCCTTCGACGCCTTCCACCGCGCTGAAATACGCGCAGTCGGGATGCTGAAATACCAGCGCGCTTACGCTGGCTTCCGGATCCATCATGAAGCCCTCCGTCAACTGCACGCCGATTTCCTCGGGCTTCAACAATTGAAACAATCCAGCCTGGTCTTCTAAATTGGGGCATGCGGGATAGCCAAAGCTGTAGCGTTTTCCGCGGTACCGCGATGTGAATCTTTGCGCCATCGTCAGGTCTGGCGGATCGGGGAAGCCCCAATCTTCCCGGATTCTCCGGTGCAGCCACTCGGCGCAGGCTTCCGCGGATTCAATCGCCAGCGCTTGCAATCCATGCGACTTGAAATAGTAACCGTCATTCTTCGCTTTTTCTGAGCGCTCGCGCACACCTTCCCCGGCGGTCACCACGAACAAGGCCATGTGGTCGCGTTTTCCGTTCTGCGCGGGCAAAACATAATCGCTCAAGCACAGCTGGTCTCCCACTCGTTGCCGCGGAAACTGAATCGTATGCACCGGCTCGCTTGCCCCCGGCGTGAACAACCGGATCGCATTTCCTTCCGCCTGCGCTTCGAAAAATTGCCATACCGCGCGAACTTTCATGAATTGCGCCGCTTCCGCCTTCACTTCCTCCATGCTTTCGTAAAGCTCCACGGCTTTCGAATCGCGCTCCGCAAAGCGCCGCGCAAAATCGCCGCGGAATCCCAGGTGTCGTCCATACAACATAAATGGATTGATGTAGCTCCAGATTTCGCGAAGGTCGGGAACCAGCCGAACTTTTCGCTCCAGCATGGTCACATCCGGTATCGGCAAGTCCGCGCGCACTTTCGGCGATCGCGTCGTCGCAGGCGCGGCGGCCACCGTAACGGTCATGGATATATTCAATCCATTTCCCGAAGAGGTGTGCGCGTGCACCACC
>CAXMLS010000141.1:0-2638 GCA_964194235.1 uncultured bacterium
CTTTTTTCATAAACGTTCCTCTCTATACAGGATCAGCGACACTACGAGACGACCAGGGGGATAATCGAAGTATTAAACTGCGGGAGGTGCGCGGGGCGAAATTGTGCTTGGAATATCTACAGAAGCGGACGGCGGATCCAGCAGAACTTCCATCCGGTCCGTCGCTGGCATGATCGCTATGCTCGGGGTAGCTGGCGTGACCGCCGCTCCCGTCGCCGAACACAACGGGCATATGTGAGAACCCGAATTTGCCGAGCCTAGCTCTGTGCAAAAATGGAACTGCGCCCCCAGGAAGATAACCGCCAGGAGCAATGCGAATATGCGGATGCGTGGGACCTTCACAGACATGTGCTTAGTAAGACGGAGCTTAGGCCCGAATGGTTGCGGGGTCAAGCCACGAAACCCCTCAGTTTTCCCGCCAGCAACCACCCACCACCCCGTCAATTAGGGCCCTGAAACGATCAATGGAAACCGCACCCGGACGCGGAAGTTGACCCTGGGTGCCACACGCCGAAGTTGCCTCTGGGGCCTTTGGTAATGAATCAGCAGAATTTCGATTAAGCTCTCACCATCGAACTACATCAAAACCTCACCCTACCGTCACTCCATTCTCACCGTCGCCGGCCCCCTGCTCGCGTGCCTACGCGCTTCTGCCAACTCGGCACGATCCCCATCCGGCGCAATCTCCACCAGCTTCGCAAAATACCCACTCGCCGCTTTTCCATCTCCCGCCGCTTCGCTCGCCAGCCCCGCCCCCAGCAATGCATCAAACCGGTTAGGTGCTTTCACCAGCGCCAGCTTGTAGGCCTCCAGCGCTTCCCCCGGCCGCTTCAACTCCATTAACACATCACCCAGCATCTCCCGCGCAGGCACCGTCGTGGACTCCACTCCCTTGGCATCTTCTCGCTCCGCCGCCGCGCGCATTTCCTTCACCGCTCGCTCACTGTCTCCTGAAACATAGGCCAGCCATGCCTCCGCTTCCCGCAGGTCCGTGGCTTTTTCCTCGGTAACTTTGTATCCCGTGTTTTTGCTCTCGTTTTCTCGCGCCGCCACCGTTTCCTTCAGTTTCTCCACATCACTCCGCGCCGCCGCTTTATCCCCGCTGCGCGCAGCACCAATCGCGCGTGCCCAGTATGTTGCATCCTGCGAGCGCTTGCGCACCTGCGGGACCTCCAGCCCAGCCGCCTCCTTCCAGCGGTGCAACTCCAGCGCATTGCGCGCGTCGACGATCGCGCGGTGAATCAGCATCTCTTCCTCGTTCGAACCTGGAACACTCATCTCGTCCGCCGACAGCTTTCGCGCCTTAGCCTCCTGTCCGCTTTGCAGATAGCCGTAATCGAGAAAGTCCATCGCATGCGTTTCATAATGCGATTCCGATTGGTGCATCTCCGATGCATGCGCCGCCGCCGCGCTCGCCGCGATGTTGGACGCAATGGACTCCGGCCACAAACCCAGCCGCGTAAAAATGTGCGACGGCATATGCAGCGCATGCGAAGAGTCCGGTGCGATCATCGCGTAACGCCGCGCCGCCGCCAATCCTTCGCTCGCGAATTCCGGCTTGTCCGCTGCATGAATCAGGTAGTGCGTCACGCCCGGACTATCGGGATGCTCCCGGAAAAGCGGCGAAAGCAGATCGATCGCCGCACGCCGGTTCGCCATGTCGTTGACCTCTTCCTCCGCCAGCGCGATCAGCGACAACGCGTAAAACGCGCTCGCTTCCACATCCTCCGGCGACTGCGTATGCAATTGCTTCAGCGCCCCGGAATACGCTTCCACCCTATGCACGTGCGTAAGCTTGGAGTCGTCTCGATAGAATGCCGCGGCCGCCACGATATAGCCCTGCTCACGTGGCGTTGCCGTGCCAATCTTTTGCGCTGCTTCGACGCTCGCCAGCCCTTCTTTCAACGTCGCCTTCTGTGGGAAATCCCACAGCTGGTGATACAGCGCCATGGCCTTTCCCCAATACGACATCGCGCAATTTGCATCCACCTTCGCCGCGGCACTAAACGCGCTCTCCGATTCCCGGTACTGAAACGAATGCAGCAACGCCAGCCCCTTCAAAAGCGGCCCCTGCGCCTCCGCATTGCAGCTATTTGGGAACTGCACGTTCCCAAGCTGCTCGGAGCCCACGGCCGACAATACGCGAACTTCGCTAACTATGTTTGAGTACTCGCGTTCATGCCGGCCATTCCCCAACGCAGTTCGGCCACCAGCCAGAAGTCCCGCGCATAGACAAATTGCCACCAGTATCTTGCCGATGCTTCCGCGCATGTCTTCTCCTTCTCGCTCGCCTGCATTCTATCAAACGGATTCCGAAGCGTTTCTCGCGACAAACATAGCGTATCCTGGCGCGCGTAACCGCGCATTTCTTCGTAAAATTTTTAGGTTGGCAGTACGTATCTTTCTGTATAACATTCGCCGTCGGCGGTTCCGCTATCGGATGAATCTGCAGGAGCGAGCATGCCCAATTTTCAACAAGTCCACGAAGCCGAGCTCCAGGAATTGGCCGCCAAAAAATCCCATTTTGAGCCCCGGTCTGAAGGCGCTGTAAAGTTTATTGACAAACTACAAGATCCCGCACTACCAAAAACTGCCGCACCTCCCGTAGCCACTGTAGGCCCTGTCTCTTATACACATC
>CAXMLS010000142.1:0-6161 GCA_964194235.1 uncultured bacterium
ATGTGTATAAGAGACAGGTATTGGCACTGCGCGGTGCCGGCGGAGAATTCTGTTCGCGCTGCGTGGGCAACTCCGCGATGGGCAGCGAACGGCGATTCGCGCGAGGCGGGTGCGAGCGACGCAGAATCCGGGCAACAAGGACGCGGGCCGCGCATCGTTACCTACCGAGAATTTGTACAGAGCGGACTCTCTCCGCGCATGCTGGCGCAGGGAATTGCGGAGCGCAACGGGCAAGAGCGCATCAGCGAAGTATTTCTGTCGCCGGACGCGTTTGCGCATCGCACGGCGGAAGCGTCGATCGCGGAACAATTGAGCGATGTGCTGGCGAGCAGCGGGTTGCCGCGCGCGGTGGCGGCCGATGACGATCGCGTAGGCGGCTGGCAACTGATGTATCAGCTGCTGGAGTCGGACGCTTGGTCGATCACGGAAAATTGCGCGAAGCTGATTGACTGCATGCCGCTGCTGATTCGCGACGAGCGGCGCGTGGAAGATATTCGCAAGGTCGACGGAGATGATCCGGCGGATGCTGCGCGCTATGGATTGGTCTCCGGCGGAAGACTCGCCGGTGTTGGGGCAGGGCTGGTCCCGCCCGGGGCGGCTTTAAGGCCGCCCACTTTTCGCGGGATGAACGGCAGCAGATTTGTGACGGGAATGCCGCTGGGCGAACAGATCGAGCGGCAAGTGAGCGCGACGGATCCTACTTCGCGGGCGATTCATTTTGAGCGATTGCAGAGCGAGGCGAATAAATATTTTCGGCCGAAGAAACTGCGGCGGCGGTGACGGATTTCAGCTAGAAGGGCGCGTCGGGATCGTAGGCGCGACGAATGGCGGCGGATACCTCACGCATACGCCGGGTAGAGAGTACGCGAGGCTGGCGAGCGATCAATTGAGATTTGTGCATGGTGGTAATGAAGTGGGCGCGAAGACTGGACGGGCCGGGAAGGCTAGATTCACCTGGTTGAAGAATTATGGTGGTAGGCGCCTGCGCTAAACGCGAGCTAAACGGGACGATTAGAACCGACTCAGCATATTCGCTGAGATTGCGGGAATCGAGCGAAACTACCAAGACCCAATGCCTCTGCCGTAATGGGCCCGTATAGGCCGTCCAGATTTCGCCGCGACGCGGCGAGGGGAGTGGGGGGCGGGCGTCACTCTTCATCGAAATTCACTTTCGATGAGGCGGAGGCCATGGAGCGTTCGAGTCTGTTCTCTGCTTTTCGATCGGCGGGAGAAAGAGAAGCGTAGTAGGCCACTGTGGCTTCCTCGAGACGGGCTCGGGATTTTGCGCGACGAGCGATACGCACGGCGTGGTCCACGGCTTCGGCGAGATTGGCAGCTGTCCCTTGGCGAATAAGGTCGTCGAGGTATGCGCCGGTTTCAGGTGCAACGGTGGTGGAGATTTTTTGGCGTGGTTTGCGTGATGACATGAGTTTCGCCCTCCTGTTTAGTGTAGACGAATTATCCGACAGTTGTCACCTAATTAGCAGATAAACAGTCACTATGTTGTCGGACACTCATTTCTGAGAAAACACGGTTTCTTGCGCCGAACCGCACGGCAAATAAAGCGAAGAGAGGTCCCTCCACTGCGCGGCCCGACTGCTTCGCAGGAGCGAAGCCGAAAGAAATGACGTCGGCCTCTCCGGTCGGAATGACACTCGTTGCTCTTGGCTTAGCTAATTGCAGGAGGCGTCGAGTGAGGAAAGCGAGTTGCCTGACGGATATGCGGGAATATTTGCAAGGATTACTGGGCGGGCGGTATGTGGCGCTACTGGAAGAGGAAGTGGCGCGGCTGCGGGCGGAGAATCGGGCGCTGACGAATTCGCTGCTGGGGACGGCGGGATTTCCGCCGCTGGATTTTCCGGAAGCGGTGAAGCCGCAGGCGCTATCGCGAGTGCGGAAGCGTTCGTGGCACCAGGTGCAGATGCAACGGGAAAGAATCGCGGCGCAGGAAGCGGGCTTGGATGTCGATGAGAGGACGAATGGACTCGTACCCCACAACTGAATTGCCGGGAAGCACCGTTCCCGCGGATGGAAATGCGGCGCCGTACGGGACAGGCGCGCACGTCCGGTCGACGAACACTTCAGGGACAGGTCCCGAAGAAAATCTGGCGACGAATCTGGGTCCGAACAAAGAACGGCTGGCGGAAGTAAAGCCGAAGCTGGTAAATGCGCTGCGGGAGTTAGTGCGGCAATACCGCGAGGAAGGGATTGCCGCGAGGCGGCATGAGATCCGGCGAATCCGCCAGGCGCGGCTTTTCTGGCAGGGCTTGCAGTATGCGTGGTGGAATCCGAATGACATGAACTGGCATTTGCCGTTCGAGCAGAAGTTCAGCGACGACCGCGCGCTGGAAGAGATGCCGCGGTACCAGTTCGTGACGAATTTTTACCAGGGATTCGGGTTGTCGTTTATTGCGGTGCTTTCGCAGGATGTGCCAAGCGTGCGGTTCTATCCGCAATCGGCGCAATCGCTGGAAGATATTTCAGCGGCGCGCGCGGCGAGCGATGTCGCGGAGTTGATTGAGCAGAACAATCACATCGAACAACTACTGACTTCGGTTGGGTATTTTTTGTGGACGGATGGGAAGCTGGGCGCTTATGTGCGGTATATGGCGGATGGCCAGCGGTTTGGTTTTCATGAAGAGAATATTTTAGAGGCCCTGGAAATACCGCTGGGGCAGGACGTTTATGTTTGTGGAGGATGCGGGAAAGAAACAGCGGCGGGAATTGTCGCGAATGACGCGAACGATCGTTTTCAGACACCAGAAGGGGAGAAGTCAAAAACCCCATCTTCACACTACGAAGGTGGGGCGCCCTCCGCCCCAGGGGAGTTCGGAGATGGTGGGGAGTTCGTGAATGGCGGAGCGCCGGGAACCGATGTCCAAGGCGCGGAGCCAATCTGTGATGGTTGTGGTGCGGTTCTCGCGGAAAAAGATTTGCGACGGGCGGAGCGGGTTACGGTGCCGCGCGTAGCGGGGACGCGGCGCGTGCCTAACGGGCAGGAAGTTATTTCCATTGCGGGCGGTCTGGAGCTGAACACTCCCGTCTGGGCGAACGAGATGCATGAATATCCGTACCTGCAATGGCAGACGGAAGTGCATCGCGCGAAATTGAAGGCGGCTTATCCGCATGCGGCGGGGCAGATTGAAACTTCCCCGGCACAGGGCGCGGAAGATGTGTACGCGCGGGTGTCGCGATTGAGCGTGGAGCAAGGGCTGCCGTCGATTCATCCGGGCGACGCGTTAATGAATTTGATTACGTTTGACCGCACGTGGCTGCGGCCGTGGGCGTTTTACGGGTTAGAGGATTTGGAAGTGCGCGGTGAGCTGCTGCAAATGTTTCCGGATGGATGCTACGTGGCGTTCGCGGGCGATGCTTATTGCGAAGCGCGCAACGAATCCATGGACGATCACTGGCGGGTGCTGCACGCGCTGCCGGGCGACGGACAAAACCGGCCGAGCGTGGGAGATTCGCTGGTGCAGGTGCAGGAACGCTACAACGTGTTGTCAAACATGCAGGCGGAGACGTATGAATATGGCATTCCGCCAATTTATGCCGATCCGCAAGTGCTGGATTTCGATGCGCTGGCAAATCAAGTGGCGGAGCCTGCGGCGCATTTTCCGGCGCGCGCTCGACCGGGACAACCGCTGGCGGCGGGGTTTTTTCAGCCAGCACCCGCGCAGGTTTCTCCAGACATGCTGCGTCATCAACAGGATTTGATTGGGCCGGTGTCGCAATTTCTAACAGGACTGTTTCCTGCGGTGTTTGGCGGAAACATGGAAGACGTGAAGACGGCGTCGGGATACGCGCTGGCGCGCGACCAGGCCATGGGACGCCTGGGCCTGGTGTGGCGGCGCACAAAACAATTCTATGCGGACGTGATTCTGCTGGGAGTGGATTGCTTCCGGAAGAATCGGCCTGAGGATGCGGAAATTCCGCTGTTGGGAGCGAACAACGTTTTCGATTCACACGTGATTCGCATTGCGGATTTGAAGGGCAACATCTGCGTGCATCCGGAAGCCGACGAAACGTTTCCGCGATTGAAGTCGCAGCAGCGCGGCGTGATTCAGCAATTGTTTGGGATTAACGATCCGGTGATTCAGAAGGCGCTGACCGAGCCAGCAAACCTGGGGTACATCAAGAATGTGCTGGGTTTGGCGGAGCTGGTGATACCTGGAGAAGATTCGCGGAATAAACAGTTGCGGGAGATTCAGCAGTTGCTCGGTAGCGCGCCGATTACTTTGCCGGTGACGATGCCGGTGGCCGGAGTTGGAGTGGGGCAGAGCGCGGGGTCTGGCGCTGCTGATGAAACGAATTTGCAGTCGCACATTCTGGTGCTGCCGTCGGTGCCGGTGGATCAACTGCTGGACGATCATGGCGTGGAATTTGAGGAGTGCAAACGCTGGGCTAATTCGGAGGCCGGGCAAGCGGCACACATGACGAATCCGGCTGGCTTCTCGAATGTGCGCGCGCATGCGGAAGCGCATTTGCGAGCGATGGGGCAAGGCGGGGCGAACTAGCGGAAGTTTCAGACGCGAGAGACCATGGATCACTTTAACCAGGGCAGAGATTTGGATGGGCCGCGCATTGCTGAAGGTGCGGGATCGGCGCGGGAGTTGTTTGCGTTGACGGATGAACAAATTTTGGAGATGGAGCCGGACTCGGGAGATTCGACGGCGAGCATCGAAGGGGTAGCGTTCAACGGTGTAAGGCAGCAACCAGGGCGTGGCGAACAGCATCAACGCGTTCGCGAAGAAACTCCTCAACGCGGTGACGAGAACGTACTGCATGCTACCGCAGCGACGCAGAGTAGCGCGGCGCAGCAGAATGGCTCGGTGGCGAACGGAACGTCAGCCATAACGAGTGCCGGGGCAGTGACAAAGGGCTTGGACGCGGAGCCGCCGCGGTGGTTGGCGGACATGATGGCCGACCCGCAGAGTGGCGGCGAGGCGCGCGAGTTTTGGAATGGCGTTGCGCAGGCGCGGACGGATGCGGCGGCTTATCGCGAGGTGTTTGCGAAGCCGGAGGCGGCGCGAGAGGCGGCGCAGCGAGCTCGGGTGCTTGACGACATCGATCGAGCGTACTTCGCGGGAGACGGTGGCGAGAGATCGCGGCTGGCGGCGTCAATGCTGCGCGAAGATCCGGCGGCGTTCCGCGAAATGGTGATTGAGGGATTGCGCGCGCTGGACGCGGCGGAAAAGCAGAGTGGGGCACAGTCCTCGAATGGATCGCGGCTGGCACGGGCGTTTGCCGATGCCGGCGGAGCGGTCAGTTCTCCAGGTGAATCGCATGTAGCGGGACGAACCGCTCTGGCGAACGGCAGTACGGGCGTTGCGGGTGCTCATGGCGGTGCGGGGGCACGACGCGCACGTGGCAGCCTATGCGGCGTTTGAAAAATCGGCGAATGAGGATTTGGAGCGGAGTGTTGGCGGGGCCATCGATCGGACACTGCATCAGGCGTTACCTCGCGCGGGCGAAAACGGGGCGTTGAAGGGACGGCTGGTGGCGTCGATTCGACAGGATATTGAAAAAACGCTGCAGGGCGATCGGCAACTTGGCGAGCAAGTGGCGCAATTGCTGGCGGGAAAACGATTGGACGGTGCGACGCGCGCGCAGGTGGTGCGATTGATTGGTGAGCGCGCTGAACAATTGGTGCCTGGCGCGGCGAAACGGATTTTGAATGACTGGACGCAGACGACGCTGGCTTCGCATCGAGAGCGTGATGGGCGGACGGCTAGTGCTGCGGCGCGGGCAGAAGTAGCGCCGGCGGCTGCGGCAAACTCCGGCGGCGTTTCGCGGGATGGTCAGGCGGCTGGTGCTGCGCGTGGGACGCAACGCGGCGTGGATTACCGGAAGTTGAGCGACGAACAGATTTTGGCGATGTGAGGGTCGGCCCCACGTACCACACCAGGTAAAAACAAGAACTCGAAGAAGAAAGAAGCGAAGAGAGATTCCTCACTGCGCGCGGCGACTGGTTCGCCCGCCCCCGGCGGGCAGGCACGAGCGAACGAGAGGGAAAATGCGTCGGCTCACTTCGGTCGGAATGACAGGTTTTTGCCGCAACATCGTTCAGCGTCGGATATAGCGCCTTTCATGCCGCAAACAGAGTTTATTTGCCATAGTTTGAAATCTTAAATCGCGGAAACTTTTAGTCGGAGTAGGGA
>CAXMLS010000143.1:0-13243 GCA_964194235.1 uncultured bacterium
AGATGTGTATAAGAGACAGCTGTATGCTTCCGTGCATTCGCGAAATTTGACCTCGGCTTCTTCTTTGTTAACGGGATTGCGATCCGGGTGCCACTTCAGCGCGGACTGGCGGTAGGACGCCTTGATCTCCTCGATCGAAGCATCGCGCTTTACGCTCAGCACCTCGTAATAATCTTTTTGCGTAGCCCTGGCCATGCAGACTCCTGAATAGTTTTTTTAGTTTGCACTCTTGGATGCGGCGGACGGGTGAACCGCTACGCGCACCATTGCCGGGCGCAATACCCGGCCATGGAAAACATATCCCGGCTGGAACACTTGCAGGATGGTACCGTCGTCGTGTTCCGTGGTTTCCGTGCGATCCATGGCTTGATGGAGATGCGGATCGAAAGTCATGCCCACCGGTTCAATGCGTTCGGCGCCGAGGCGTGCGATGTTGTCGAGCAGTTGTTTGTGAATCAATTCGAAGCCCTTGCGGTAGTTGGCGTATTCCGGTTCGCGGTGTGACGCCAGCGCCTGGTCGAAGCTGTCCACTACCGGGATTAAGCCTTCAATCACACGCGCGGTGGCTCGCCGCGAATCGTCGGAGCGCTCTTTCTCTACGCGTTTCCTGTAATTATCGAAATCAGCTTGGCGGCGCAACAAAGTTTGCCGAAGCTCTTCAAGGTCCTTCGCCAGTTTGCCAACTTCTGCGTCGGCAGTCGCGGTATCGCCATCCAGCGGATAACCGTCCTGCGACTGCTCGCCATTCGGCACCGACGATGCGCTCTCCGCGCCACTCTGGTCAGTCTTTTTGGGATCCTTCTCACTCACGTTCCGGCCTCTCCTCTGCAAAAAGTTTCTCAAATTTTACTCAGCGTTTCGCTAAAGAGTTGCGCGACGTACGCCACCGCGGTCATGGCCCGCTCGTAATGCATGCGCGTGGGGCCAAGTACTCCCAGCGATCCCTGGACCAGGTCGTTGCTGGTATACGGGGCGCTGATCAGCGCCAGGTTTTCTCCCGCGTCGGAAATTTCTTTTACGCCGATTTTGACGAATACCGGCTCGGGGGTATCGATGCACGCGTTCAGCACCGTGACCAGACGATGTTTTTCCTCGATGGCGGAAAGCAAATCGCGCAACTGCGCCTGATCGGAAAACTCCGCCGCACCAATCATTTGTGCCGTGCCTTCCACGTGAACCCGCAGCGCGGCATCGTCCCCAAGGATCGACGGATCGCACAGTGTCAAGGCGCTCTGCACCAGGCCCTCATACCGTTCGCGCTCGTTCGCCAGCTTTTGCAGCAGATCGCCGCGAATGGCTTCGAGCGTCCAGCCGGCGTAATGCTGGTTCAGAAATTCCGCGGTGTTATCCAGCTCGATCTGCGTAAACAACCGATGCGGCCGCAAAATTTTGTCGCGCGTCACGCCGCCATGGGTGATCAAAACCACCACCACACGGCCGTCCGGTAGCAGCCACATTCGGGCGTGCTCCAAAACGGTTTTCCCCAGGGGAGGAGAAACGATAATTCCGAGGCCGCTGGAAACTTCCGCCAGCACATGGCCCGCGCGTTCCGTCATATCGGCGGAGCTGGACGCGGCGTTGAATTCGCGCTTGATCCAGTCGCGATCCTCGATGCTCAACGTCGCGCGCGAAGCAATTTCCTGCGCGAAGAAACGATATGCCGCGGCGGTAGGAACGCGACCGGCGGAGGTATGCGGCTGGTACAGCAGCCCGGCGTCTTCCAGATCGGCCATCACGTTGCGAATGGTGGCGGAGCTGAGAGTTTCTTCAAAGCGCTTGGAAATGGCGCGCGAGGATACCGGTTCGCCGGACTCAATGTACATACGGACGATATCCGCCAGGATCTGGCGATTTCGACGTTCCTGTAGAGCGGCATCCCTCATATCAGCACTTTACACGTAGCGCCCGTAAAAAAGACTTCCTATCTATTTTAGGAATCGTGTCAAGCACGGTCAATCCCGGGAGCAGCGACGTTCTGCAAGTATCGTGAGCGTCAAGACATCTTGAACTCTCGCTCAAATTCGAGCTTTACGGTCGATCAGTTGTTGTCGATTTGCGCGCGCTGCAGCCGGTCGGAATAATCGATGTACAGTGTCTTCCACTCGGTAAAGAAATCGATTGCGGCAATCGCGGCTTCGCGATGGCCGTTGCCGGTTTGCTTGGTGCCGCCAAAGGGCAGATGCGTTTCCGCTCCGATGGTTGGCGCGTTCACGTACACGATGCCGGTATACAAATCGCGCATGGCCTGGAACGCCAGATTGACGTTACGGGTGTACACCGATGCGGAGAGTCCGTACGGCACGCCGTTGGCAACCTCTATTGCCTGTTCGAAATTGTCCACCGGAATCACCGACACCACCGGCCCAAAGATTTCTTCCTGAGCGATGCGCATATTCGGCGCGCAATCGCCGAACACTGTCGCTTCGTGAAACCAGCCTTTGGCGTACGCGTTTTTGTCCAGGCGATTTCCCCCGGTTAACAGCTTCGCGCCGTCGTTCTTGCCGATTTCCACGTAGCTCATCACCGTGTTCAACTGTTGCTCGTTGATGCACGGTCCCATCTCGGTGGAAGCGTCCAGGCCGTCGCCCACCCGCAGAGATTTTGCGCGGCTTACAAACCGCGAAATGAATTCGCGATATACGCTCTTGTGCACAGCGACGCGGCTGGCCGCGGTGCAACGCTGGCCAGTGGTGCCGAAGCCTCCCCAGATCGCGCCATCCACTGCGAGATCGAGATTCGCGTCATCCAAAACGATGATGATGTTCTTGCCGCCCATTTCCAGGCTGCAATGCTTAAAGTCCGGAGCACAATCCTGCGCGATAAGCCGGCCAACAGCGGTAGAGCCCGTGAAGCTGATTACCGGAACATCCTTGTGACGGGCCAGCGGTGCGCCTGCCGAGGGACCATCTCCGCTGACAAGATTGACCACGCCGTGCGGCAAGCCCGCTTCGGTAAGAATCTGCAGCAAATGATAAGACGACAGCGGCGTATCCTCAGCAGGCTTCAATACCACGGTGTTGCCGCTGACCAGCGCGGGCATCATTTTCCACGAAGGAATGGCCATGGGGAAATTCCACGGCGTAATCATTCCGCACACGCCAATGGACTGGCGGATGCTCATGGCAAATTTGTTGGGAAGCTCGGACGGGGTGGTCTGCCCAAACAAGCGGCGGCCTTCACCAGCCATGTAATAGGTCATGTCGATGGCTTCCTGCACATCGCCGCGTGTTTCGGCGAGGACCTTGCCCATCTCGCGGGTCATGTCTCTCGAGAGTTCTTCTTTGCGCTGCAGAAGCAGTTCGGCGGCGCGATACAAGATTTCCGCGCGCTTGGGAGCCGGCACCAATCGCCACGTTTTATACGCCTCCTTCGCGGCATCGACGGCAGCATTCACATCATCCGCGGTGGAGGAGACAAACATGCCGACGAGCTCATCCGTGTTTGCCGGATTGCGATTTTCATACGCTTGCCCGCTGCGCGATTCCACCCACTCGCCATTGATGAAATTTTTGAAGATGCGGGGAGATGCTGCTGTTGCCATACTTCCTCCTGAAGAAACTCGTGTAAGAGTCCTTGGTCATTCAAACGCTAAGCGTGCGGTTGATACCTACAATGATAGTCGATTTGGACCTTACTGCCACACGTGGAGCAGACTTGAAGCGGCGTGATGATGTCGCGGTAAAAAATATGAATTTTATTGCTGACGCCGAAGCGTCCCGGCTTCCGGACCAGTTGCGGAGGAAATCTTAACCGCCGGATTAGGCGGCGCCAGTCCTGCGGTCTGCGAACCGAGGCCAAGCCGCTGCAAAGTTTTCGCATCAAGCTTGCCCGATGGATTCAAACCATGAGCAGACTGAAATTTCTTCATGGCTTCCACCGTGGAGCTATCCCACTTGCCATTCGGTTTGCCCGCGAACGAGCCGTCCTTCGCGAGCGCCTGCTGAATCTCGGATACACGTTCCACGGTCGGAGCTCTCTGCCCGCGGTCGCGACGGGACGTGCCCTTTTTCGAAGATTTTGCGGACTTACCTGTATGTGAACTCGTCGGCCGGGTAGTTTTCTTTTTGCCGGATGTTTGCGTTGCCAGCAAAGACGGCGACACACCCATCCCCAGCAATAAAAAAGCAAGCAGGGTCAGGTGTGTCGCTCTTGACTGCAATTGTTTCACTGGCTGTATTCGCTGCATAGTTTTTTTTACCCTGGTCGAAGTAGTCCGACCTTCTGTTTACCGCTGGTTCTCCGGCGGCACCACGCCCGGCAGGAAAACCGTCAACACGCGATCGGTATCCTGATGGCGCAGAACTTTGAAAACTACGCTCTCGCCGGGCTTTAGCTTACCAACGGCTTTGCGATAGTCATCGACGGAAGTTACCGACTGGCGGTTCACCTCGGCGATAACATCGCCGGGGGCAAAAAGAATGTCCTCGGCAAAGCTGGCCGGGTCGATCTCGGTAACGAGTACGCCCTTCTGGCTGTCCATGCCCACGCGATGTGCGCGGTCGGGAGTCAATTCCTGAACGTGCAGACCGAACTCCGCGGGCGCTGCTTCACCGTTCTGCTGATCCCCCATGCGGCCGGCAGTGTTCGGGAAAACGCGCGTGCGGTCTTCCACCGTCGCAACGGCATCTTTCTGTGCGCGATCGCGAACGTAGGTCAGTTTCACTTTGCTGCCGATGGGCGCAAGCGAAATGGGATTCACCAAATCGTTGCCGGATTTCACAGCGACGCCATTGACGCTGGTGATTACGTCGCCGCCCTTCAACCCAGCTTTCTCCGCCGGGCTGCCCGGCTCGACGCCTTCGATGACCACGCCGTACGGTGCGCCAAGCGCTTTCAGCGTGATGGAGTTTGTACCGAGGTCTTCCTGGAAGCTGACGCCAATAGATCCACGCGTTACGCGGCCCTGGGAGATAATCTGGTTGTAAACATTGATAGCGGTGGTGGAAGGCAGCGCGAATCCAACTCCTTCATATCCGCGGCTGCCGGTGATGATGGCGGTGTTGATGCCGATGACCTCGCCAGCCAGGCTGACCAGCGGCCCGCCCGAATTGCCGGGGTTAATCGCCGCGTCGGTCTGGAGGAAGCGCTGGAACTGGTGGCCAATGCCGCCACGATCCTTGGCGCTGATGATTCCCGCCGTAACGGTGGCCTGCAATCCGAATGGACTGCCAATCGCCAGAACCCAATCGCCTACCTGCACGCCATCTGAATTTCCCAGCTTGGCGGTGGGCAAATCCTTGGAAGTTTCAATCTTCACCACCGCGAGGTCGGTGTCTTCGTCCACGCCCACAACTTTAGCGGTGTAACGCGCGGCATCCCCGTTCAATTGCACTTGGATCTTGGTGGCCTGATCCACAACGTGGTTGTTCGTGAGGATGTATCCGCGCTTGTCCACGATGACGCCGGACCCAAGACTGCGCTCCGCCTGTGCGGGGCCTTGTTTCTGCCCATCGAAAAATTTGTCGAAGAAATCCTGCATCGGATCGTCTTGCTCGTTCGGCTGCGCGCGCTTGCGTTTCGGCGCGGCGCGGTGCTCCAGCACCTGTGTGGTAGCAATATTCACCACCGCCGGTTCCACGCGGTTGACGATGGACGCAAAAGAGTTGGAAGACGGAATCGCATCAGGCACCGCCAGCGGCGTGGCATTCGTTCCCGCGAACGTCGTGCCCTTGACGGCTGAAACGCGCCCGGAAACCACCGATCCAATCAGAATGCCCACAACTAACGTCAGAGCTACGAAAAGCGCGGCCATAATCTTTCGCCGCCGCGCCCAATTATAAAGTTCCTTCACCTGCTCGCCCATTCACAGCTCCAGTTTGTCTAACGGCCGCGCCTAAATGCCCGCTGCGCCGGTGACATAAAAAGTATAACACCGCAAATCTGGCTCAACCGCTTCGCACATCGTATGCGCCGCAGTCGGTACTGTCCGGAAGGACGGGTACCGCGTGCTCAGCGACTAGCCGCCAGTAATTTGCTTTCTACCTCTTTGACGCGCCAAACGGCAATTCTGTTGTAATCCTTTTAGGTTAGATTTAGCAGAAGCGTATATCACCGGCTGAATCGTACGCGGTAACGGAGCTTCAAACTCTCCGCTTATCGAAACGGCTGGGGACGTGCCATCGCCTGCGAGCTTTCAACTTGACATCTTTCCGCGTATCAAGCATAAACAAAGGTAGCCGGAAGTGGCGGCGCACGTGGCGATTTAGGGCAACTTGCTCCACGTAAAAAACTGCTAAAGAGCTGTAGAGCTTCCCAGAAAGATTTTCTGAGACCCTCCGAGCACTTTGGCGCGGAGGGTTTTTTCGTTTGCACCCTCCTGCTGCCCTAGAAAATCCCGCCGGACGGCCGTTGCCGAGAGGATGACGGTTTTCCGGGATGGGTTAAGAGGAAATGCGAATGTCCGATGCTTATGAGTTGCGATGTCGAGAATGTGGAAAGAGCTGGGGTAACGCGCCGCGGTCCTTCTGCGAAGACTGTTTCTCTCCTCTGGAAGTCGCCTACGACTACGACACTCTGAAAAAAACGGCGCGCCGCGAAAACCTGGCGGGCCGCGACTTCAATATGTGGCGTTACTCCGAATTGCTGCCCTTGCCCGAAGGCTATACCGGCCCGAACGCAGTTGGCGGAACCCCGCTCGTGGCTTCCCGCAAACTCGGACGCGAGTGGGGCCTCAAAAATTTATATTTCAAGAATGATGCCGTGTGTTTCCCTTCCTTGTCTTTCAAGGACCGTGTGGTGGCCACAGCTTTAGCGGCCGCCCGCAGATTCGGATTTGAGACCGTAGGCTGTTCCTCCACCGGCAACCTGGCCAATGCCGTGGCCGCACAAGCGGCGCAGCAGGGTTTTGACGCGTGCGTCTTCATTCCCGCCGACCTCGAACCCGCGAAAGTTTTGAACACCGCGGTGTATGGCGCGCGAATCGTGCGCATTGATGGAAATTACGATCATGTGAACCGCCTGTGCGCTCAAATCGCGGACCGTTTCCACTGGGGACTCGTGAACGTAAATCTCCGGCCTTACTATTCCGAAGGCTCCAAAACCCATGGCTACGAGATCGCCGAGCAGTTGGGCTGGAATCTTCCTGACAACGTGGTTGTGCCCATGGCCGGCGGGTCGCTGATCACCAAAATCGCCAAGGCATTCCGCGAGCTAGTGACTCTGGGCTGGGTGGAAGCGAAGCCGGTCCGTTTCTTCGGAGCGCAGGCCACCGGGTGCTCGCCTATTTCCGACGGCGTGAAGCGCAATCTGTCGCGCTTTGAGCCGCAGAAGCCCAACACCATCGCGCGTTCGCTGGCCATCGGCAATCCCGCAGACGGTCCCTACGCCATTCGTCAAATACGCGAATCAGGGGGCTGGGCGGACGACATTTCCGATCCGGAAATTGTAGCGGCCATCAAGCTTCTCGCTGAAACGGAAGGAATCTTCGCGGAAACCGCCGGCGGGGTCACCACCGGCGTCACGCAGAAATTGATCGACCAGGGACGCATCGGCGCGAACGAAATCACCGTCGTTTGCATTACCGGCAACGGATTGAAGACTACTGACGCGATTGTTGAAGAATATCCGCTGAGTGAAGCCATCCCTCCGCGAATAGAAGCGTTTGAGGCGCTGCTGGGTGCGCAGCTGGCGAGCAGTGGTCAAGCGGTTGCCGCGCACAAAGGCTGATTCCCCAGCGATGCTCGTTGATTCGATGAGATGTTCGACGACGTGATGAAGAAATTGCACGCCGAAAAAAACGCAATTGGTTGTGCAATCGGAGTGAATCTGCAGAGAAAGAGAGCGCGATGTCAGTAACTATTGAAATTCCTACCGCCTTCCGGCGTTTTACGGACGGCCAGCCAAAAATCGATTGTAGTGCCGCTACCGTCGCGGAAGCTCTCAACGAATTGACTGCGAAGTTCCCGGACCTCGGCCGCCACGTGCGCGACGACCAGGGCCAGATTCGGCAATTCCTGAATGTCTATCTAAACGACGAAGACATCCGTTTCCTCGGCGGCGAAACCTGTCCGATTAAGGAAGGCGACCGCGTCCTGCTCGTCCCGTCGATAGCCGGCGGATGCTGCGGAACGTAACCGTCCTTCAAAGATTGCTCTCTCTTTTTTTTCCGCCGCGTGTTTCGCGCTAAGGCTTCTCCCATTTCCCCGATTCCGCCGACCGAAACACTGCATCGATCACGCTCATATTGGCGATGGCATCTTCGAGCGGCACCGGCACGCTGCCGCCTTCGCGAATGGCCTTGGAGAACGCGTCGCCCTGCACCGTGTACTGGTCGCAGGCCGGAATTGTTTCCGTCTTTATCCCCGTGCCCGCCAGATCGCTGCCATCATCGATAAAAATCCGCGTGGGTTGATTCACCGGCGAATTAAACGGTATTTCAATCTCGATGCGCCCGATAGTTCCCAGAAATTGCATTCGTTGGTAAGGAACGATCTGCGTGCTGCATGTAAATATGGATTGGCCCGCGGGAAATTCTAAAATCCCGGAGGCCAGCCGGTCCGTTCCAAACTCCGGGTCGCGTTCCAGCACCCCGCTGACACGCAGCGGCTCCGCGCCAAACATAAAGCGCGACATGGTGATCGGATAGCTCCCAATATCCAGCAAGCCTCCCCCGCCCCACTCCGGCTTGTGCCGAACGTTGCGCGGATCGCGATTGAAATAACTGAAGAATCCCACGATTGCGCGTAAGTCTCCGATGCGACCCTCGCGAAGCAATTCCCGGGCGCGCAGCCATTGCGGGTGCGTCTTGACCATAAACGCTTCGCCAATTTTTACGCCCGCGCGGTCGCGCGCGGCGAGCAGTGTCCGAGCTTCGGCAGCACTTAGCGCAATGGGTTTTTCGCAAAGTACGTGCTTCCCTGCTTCGGCGGCTCTGATCGACCACGGCACGTGCAGATGATTCGGCAACGGATTGTAAATGGCTTCAATCTCCGCATCGGCAAGCAGCTCTTCGTAGGAACCGTAAGCTTTTTTTATATTCAATTGCGCGGCGGCGGACTCCGCTTTTTTAAGGTCTCGTGAAGCGACGGCCACAACCTCGCCCCACTCACCTTTCTGCATCCCGGGAATTACTTTGCGCACCGCAATGGACGCGGCGCCCAAAACTCCCCACTTAACTTTCTTCTCGCGTCGTTGATCCGTCATATTCACCTGAAACCGTCCAGTCATTTTCGACGAACATAGTAAATCACCCCGGCAGCATCGTCGGTCAGCAGAAATGAACTTTCATTCAACTTAAAAATATCGCACGGGCGGCCATTCACAGTTCGGTGGTAGCGGAAGCCGGTGAGGAAATCCTGCACGTAACCCTTATCGTCGACGAGCGCCACACGGAATCCGCGTTGAAGTTTCTTCTTACCCGCACCGTGCAAAGCCACCAGGAAATGATTTCTTAATAAGGGTTCGGCAGATTCGGCGCCAAAGTACTCCAGTCCCAAGGGAGAACTATGCGCCGGAAACGTCGCAAACGCACTCGGGGCATCGCTGCAATCCGCTCTGCGTGCTGCCAACGGAAACTGCGGATCCACCTTGGCTTTGCCGCCGGAGTAAGAACAATGCGGCCACCCATAATCCAGTGGGCATTCGCGACGCAGCGCCGCATGAGTGAGCGCAAACATCGGGTCATCCGGTTGATCATCGCCCAGATGATCCGCGCCCATGTTGGTCACGTACAGCGTGCCCGCGACAAAACGCATCCCCACCGCGTTGCGAAGCCCTCGCGCGACAATGCGTTGATTTTTTCCGTCCGCGTCCATCACCGACAGCGTCGCGCGAATTTCTTCCTTCTCCGCGCAGGCATTGCAACTACTCCCGACCGTCACGTACAGAAGATCTTTTTGATCGCCCTGGCCAAAAGCGATCGAGCGCGTCAGATGCCAGCCTCCGTATTTGTAACTCAGTCCATAAGCCGGATAAGTCGCGAGTACTTCCGGAGCCGAAGTCGGCGAGTTTTCACCCGCCGTAAATTTGTAGCGCACCAGGCGATCGGTAAGCGCCACATAAAACCAATTCTGCCCCTGCGGGTCGCGGTAGAAAGCGATGCTGTTGGGATTGCGCAAATTCGTAAGGTATGGAATCACCCGGGAAAACTTGCCGCCCTGCCCATCGAAGCCATCGAGGATGTACACAGCTCCTTCGGAGTTATCCGAAAGATCGTGCATGGTGGTTACGAAAATTCGGCCGTCCGGCGCTTTTGTCATGAAGCGTACGCGTGCCAGACCTTCCGCCGCCGGAGAAATCGCAAGCTCCGCGGGTAAAAATAACGTGAACGGTTTCCGGTCGCTTAATTTAACGGTGTGCGCTACAAGTTGCAGGCTGGATGAGTTCTGCGCGGGAAGCGAACCGGGCGAACTCAGAGTCACGCACGACAGCAGAATCAAATTGATAAGACGAGTTGAGAGCGCGAAAGGACGGATCGCTTTCATCAGTAATTTTAACGTGCCGCAGAAGCCCCTGTTAAACAAAAGGCGGTCCGTGTAATAGTCGGCCGCCCTCTCATCTATCGTGCGTGGCTTATTTTATTCGATTATTGCGGTTCGTCGAATTGTAAATATCGGAGCTCAGGGTTTCTTCGCGCGGTCGGCTTGATCCTTCACGCGCTTAAAGTGCCGCGACAGAACCAGGTCCGCAACCTTGGGAGTAAAAAAAGTTTTATTCGACCATACGGCTTCCACCGCCGCGACTAAATCGCGGGCAGCGTCGCTCTTCAGCACGTAGCCCTTCGCGCCGGAATCCAGCACGTCCGCAATCACTTCATTGGAATCGTGCGCGGAGAGGAGCAGGATTTTTGTCCGGGCGCCTTGCGCTAGAATTTGTTTCGCCGCTTCCAGCCCATTGAGCTTGGGCATGGCAAGATCCAGTAGCGTCACGTCGGGCTTGAGAGAAAGCACCATTTCCACGGCTTCCTCTCCGTCGACTGCTTCGCCTACCACCGACCAGCCGGGCCGGCTTTGCAACAGGGTCCGTAGACCCACCCTCATAATTTCGTGGTCATCCGCTAAAACCAGCCGAACTGGGATCATCGTAGTCACCTCAGTTGATACGGCAGGTCGATCGTCTTACCAACTTATTACCAATACTTTCGCTACGCGCCTATTTCAAATGCACACAGGAGCTCAAACCTCGGTACGTTCGTATCACGGAACAAATATATGAGCTATACGGCATTCACTTGATAAGAACCGCCTCGCAAAAACCCGTTGGAACTCTGGTACGGCGGTACTGTAGACGAAAAAATTCGCTCGCCTCAAAGTACTCGCAGGAGCAACAAAACTTTCTTTATGTCCCAATCAAAAATTAGTGATTGCGTGAAGCCATTCTGCCCGATCCACCACTGGCGAATGGCTTTTGATAAAGGCAGTGCCAAAGCCCCGGCGTCGTACAACTGCAATCATGAAGAATGCGGTGTTCGCTTCACGGCGGCAGAGGGCTACTTCGAAGCCGGCGCGAAAGCCGCCAACAGCGAGTTTTTAGCTCGCGTAGACGCAGTCAATTGCCAACATGCACGGGCCCATCATCCGTGGATCGTGGGCTACGCAAAGGAAGCTTCGCGCGATCATTCGGAAGAATGGCGGCAGTGGCAATGCACCGCGGAGGGATGCAATTTTTCCTTGCGGCAGAAGCTTGCTCTCGACGGATCGGCCCTCACCAGGCCTCAGGTTGTTGAGCGCCACCAACCCCAATACGCGTTCGCCGACAGATAGTTGCTAATGGCTCACCACCATTAGCGACAGCTAGGCCCGCGCCCAATTCAACACTAATACAATTCAAGCTCAGTGCGATTTGCGATGATGTGTGGACTTACCGCGTTGCTCCCGAAAGAAATACGCTATCGCGCCAAGCACAATCGAGAAAAATACAATCGCCGCGGCATACGCCGCGAACGCGCCGCTCCAGTCCACATGCGCCGCGGGAATCTGCGCAAAACTGCTTGACCACACCGGCGCGTAGCCGATCGTTTGATGCAGATTCGGGCTGCCTTGTTCCGGCTGCGTCCAGGGTGCGTAGATGCAGAGCAGCAGCAGACCGGCAATCATCAAAGTAAAAGTGACGTAGAAAAACCTTTTCATTTGCACAGCAGTATCACACCAGCGGCGCGATTAAGGAAGTGTCCCTCCAACTTCGTGCGCCGCAATGCGGGTAACAATTCATCGCTGTTAGATGTTCACGAGCTTATACTTTCGCAAGTAAGTCCCGCCCTACTACCCAGTAGCTCTCCGGAGTGCTAAAATCGCGTTGAATACTCATGACCGCTAAAACCCTTTATCAAAAAATTTGGGATTCGCACCTCGTTCGTGAAGAGGCCGGACAGCCGGCGATCATCTATATCGATCGCCACCTCATCCACGAGGGCACTTCCCCTCAAGCATTCGCAGGACTTCGCGTCGAGGGACGCAAAGTGCGCCGCCCCGACCTCACCTTCGCGGTAATGGATCATTCCGTTTCGACCACCGACCGCACGCTTCCCATTCTCGACCAGGACGCCAAGCTGCAATTCGACGCGCTGGAAAAGAATTGCCGAGAGACTGGCGTTCGCCTGTTCGACATGAACAGCAAGAATCAGGGCATCGTGCACATCATTGGCCCGGAGCTTGGCATCACCCAGCCCGGCCAAACAATTGTTTGCGGCGACAGCCACACCTCCACGCACGGCGCGTTCGGCACGCTGGCCTTCGGCATCGGCACCAGCGAAGTCGAGCACGTGCTGGCCACGCAGACCCTGAGGCAATCGCGTTCGAAGACAATGCACATTGTTGTGAACGGAAAACGCCCCAAGGGAGTCACCGCCAAAGACATCATCCTGGCCATCATCGGCAAAATCGGGATTGGTGGCGGCACCGGACACGTCGCCGAGTATGGGGGGCAAGCGATTCGCGAACTTTCCATGGACGGCCGCATGACCGTCTGCAACATGACCATCGAAGGCGGTGCGCGCGCCGGCATGATCGCGCCGGACGAGACCACCTTTGCTTATCTCGAAGGGCGGCCGTTTGTTCCACGCGGCAAAGCTTTTCAGGAAGCGGTGGAAGGATGGCGGCAACTCACCAGTGACAGCGGCGCAAAATTTGATATGACCGTCGAGCTGCAAGCCGAGAAAATTGCGCCGCAAGTGACGTGGGGTACGAATCCCGGGATGGTCACCGGCGTAACCGAACGCGTGCCGGATCCCAGCTCATTCAAAGATTTGAACGATCAAAAAGCTACCGAGCGCGCCCTGGTCTACATGGGACCTGTCTCTTATACACAT
>CAXMLS010000144.1:0-1602 GCA_964194235.1 uncultured bacterium
GGCTTGGCGAACGTGGCATTGTCGATGACGGTGGCCGGATTGAAGAGCACGAGGTCGGCGAACGCGCCTTCGCGGAGTTCACCGCGATCCTTCCAGCCGAGGCGTTGCGCGGGAAGCGCGGTCATTTTATGAATGGCTTCGGGTAGGGTGAGCCAGTGCTTTTCGCGGACATACAGGCCGAGAACGCGGGGAAAAGTTCCCGCGCCTCGCGGATGATGCGCGCCGATGCCGCCGTCACTCCCGACCATGACCCAGGGCTGCTGGTAGAACGCCTTGATGTCCGGCTCAATCATGGCTTTGCCGATGACGACGGCTTCGGTGTTGGCGGCGTCGCCTTCGCGAACAATCTGGATGTACATTTCCACAGGCGAGATATTGTGCGTGCGTGCGAGCTCGGCGATGGTGTGGCCGACATATTCGGGATGAGGGGTGAAACCGGTGATGGTGACGCTGTCTGGCCCACCGGTATCGGTGAGGGCTTTTTCCACGCTTTGCGGATTGGTGTATTGCTTATCGGGCATGATGACTTTTATGTTTGAATTCCACGCGTCGTAGGGATAGCAATCGGCGAGGAAATCGACACCACGCTTGCGGGCGGCTTCGATGATGCGGATGTAGTCGGAAGCTATGCCCCAGACGTCCACGGTGCCGAGCTTGATGTGCGAATGCTCGATGGGCAGGTGCGCACGTTCGCCGATGGCGATTTCTTCTTCCAGAGCGGAGAAACTTTTGTTGCCCTCGTCGCGAATGTGCGTTTCGTAGAAGCCGCCATGTCTGGCGGCAACTTGTGCGAGGGCGATGACTTCGGCGGTGGTGCCGTAGCTGGCGACGTCGTATTCGAGGCCGCTGGAGATGCCGATAGCGCCTTCGTTCATGGCGTCTTCGGAGAGCGCGGTCATTTTTTTAATTTCGTCGGGAGTAGCTTCGCGACGGAAATCGTCGCCCATCACCTGGGAGCGGACGGTGGCGTGGCCGAAAAGGGTGGCGACGTTTAGCGCAGCGGGATTTTTGCGGCGAGTGTCGAGGAAAGTGCCGATAGGCCATGGGGAACCGCCGTCAGGACCGAGGATGACGGTGGTGATGCCCTGGGCGATTTGCGTTTCGGCGAGCGGGTCGGCGTCCAGGCCTTCGGCAGAGTGATTGTGAATGTCGATGAAGCCGGGCGCGAGGACCAATCCGTGGGCGTCGAGAGTTTTTTCACCGGGCGATGGTTTGAACACGCCGATTTTCGTGATGCGGTCGCCGACGATGCGGACGCTGGCGTTGCGTAACGGCGCACCGGTGCCGTCGGCGATTTGCGCGTTGATGATGACGATTGCGGCGGGCAGCTCCTGCGCGGTAAGCAGGGCCGGCGTCAGTGCAACGGCAAAGATCAGCAGCGCGGCCAGTTTCAAAACAAATTTCATTTTGGACCTCAATAAGAACGAAGCAGTATGACAAAAGATCATGACTTCCGCTGCGTGATTAAGAATCTTTAGTGAAAATTTCTTGCGAGTTCTTTATCCGGCGTTAACCGGCGTTGATTGCACTAATCGTATGGTATTCATCTGGCTTCGTTGACTGATTTGCTAGCACAACCTAAGATGAGCGACGAATGACAGA
>CAXMLS010000145.1:0-2051 GCA_964194235.1 uncultured bacterium
GATGTGTATAAGAGACAGGAATCGCACGATAGTATCGTCAACCGGTGATGCACACAAATTGCGAATTGAAATCAGAGTCGTGCGTGTCGGTGAAATCGTGGCGGCCATTTTAGCAAAACCACGTAGGTTAAAGGTTGTGGGATTCGCGGAATTCGCGAACTACTACGCCGACGTCGCGTTGCTCGGCGTCGACCAGGTAGTTCAGGCGGCGCATCTCAGGCGCGGTGATTTTTCCGCCCAGCTCGGCGAGTGAGGCGCGAAGCTGCGGAAATTTTTCCAGCGTGGCGCGACGGACGATAGGCACGGCGTCGTACGGCGGAAAATAGTGGCGGTCGTCTTCCAGGACGACGAGGTGCAGGGAGTCGATCACGCCGTCGGTGGAATTGCCGGCGACGAGGTCGACCTTGCGATCCTGTAGCGCGCGATAGATGAGGCCGAGATCCATGACGCTGGGCTGCTGCGCGAAGTGCAGGCCGTAGCGCTCGCTCCATCCGCGGAAGCCGTCGCTGCGCTCCAGAAATTCGAAGCCCACTCCCACGCGCCATTTGGGAGCGAGTGGAAGAAGATCGGACATGCGCTGCAGATGAAGATGCTGCGCGTCGTCTCCACGGATGACCATGGCGAACGTGTTTTCGAAACCGAGCGGCTCGGTGACTTCAAAATTAAAACGCTGGGCGTACAGCTGTTTGACGCGCTGATAGACGGCGGCGGAATTGCCGGTGGGCGATTCGTTAAGGACGGCATTGAGCGCGGTGCCGGTGTACTCGACGTAAAGGTCCACCTGGCCTGCCTGCATAGCTTTGTGCACCAGGAGCGTACCGCCGAGATTGGTTTTGCGTTGCACGTGAATGCCGGTACGCGCTTCGACGTGCTGGGCGAGCAGCTCAGCGAGAACCACTTGCTCAGTGAAAAATTTTGAGCCGATAACGATCTGTGAGGATTGTGGTGCACGGCAGGAACTGGCGGTGGCTACTGCTACGGTCAGAAGAAGGAACAGGAAGCGGCGCATGAGGGGATAAGTTCTCATGCGCGGGCTAAAAGAGGAAGGAGGAATTGGGAGTGGCTGATTTTCGATCCAGGTAAATTATTGAACGCGGAGCCGGCGTTCGAGAAGCGCGAGAGAAAGATCGGCGAGGATGGCAAGCAGCGCGGCGGGAATGGCGCCGGCGAGGATGACCGCGTCGCTGACCATGGCGACTCCGCGAAAAATGAAGGTGCCGAGGCCACCGGCGCCGATGGCGGCTGCAATGGTGGCGACGCCGATGGTGATCACCGTGGCGGTGCGAATGCCGGCGAGAATAATTCCCAACGCGAGGGGCAGGCGAACGCGAGTGAGGATTTGCGTGTTGGTCATGCCCATGGCTTCGGCGGCTTCGAGGACCGCGGGATCGATGCTGGTAAGTCCCACATAAGTGTTGCGCAGGATGGGAAGCAGCGCGTACAGAACCAGCGCGACGATAGCGGTGCGGCGACCGATGCCGCCAATGAATGGAATCGGAATTAAAAAGCCGAACAGCGCGAGGCTGGGTATGGTTTGAAACACGCTGGCGATACCGAGCGATAAGGTGCGCAGTGCAGGCCGCTGCACGATGAACATGCCAAGTGGAACGCCGATAGCAATGGCGATGGCCATGGCGATCACGACCAGCGCGATGTGATCGAGGGTGGCGCTGAGAATTTCCGCCCGATGCGTCACGAAAAAAGTCCAGGGCGTCATGCGGGTACCCCGGGAACGGTGTGCAGCGAGGCGGTGAAGGCTTTTACCTCGGGGTGATCGATGCGGAGAAATTCCTGAGGCGGCGCGCTAGCGACGATTTTTCCATTTTTGAGAAGAATGATGCGCGAGGCGAGCAGCAGCGCTTCGCGCAAATCGTGCGTGACGAAGACGATGGTTTTTTTCAGGCGGCTGGCCAATTGGGAAAATTCCCTCTGCAGTTCGGCACGGGTCACAGGATCGAGCGCGCCGAAGGGTTCGTCCATTAAAAGAATGGATGGATCGGCAGCCAAGGCACGGGCGACACCAACGCGCTGGCGCTGACCGCCGGAAAGCT
>CAXMLS010000146.1:0-13686 GCA_964194235.1 uncultured bacterium
GCCGCGAATTTCGGCGACGGTGTTATAGACCTCGACTGGTTTCTCGCTGAAAGCGTTACTCATCTCCAGTTCGATCAGCACAGGCCCGTGCTTCAGCAATCGGAAAATCATGCGATAGCCTTCGCCCGTTATGAAGGCGGATGGGATCGCTCCAATTTCAAATTTCTGGCCGCCGATTCCGGTCATGTTCAGCAGCGCGTGCGGTTTGTTGGAGTCGCGCAATACTGCAGCAACGCCTTCCTTTTTGAAGAAAGCCGTTCGCGCTCTCGCCGCTTCCTGCAACGCGGCGAATGGTTGTGGCGCAGCGGGTTCATCTTTCATTGGGGGAGGCACTTGCATCGCACGTATCGCATCATTTGCGTCTTCCGCTTTTGGCAGTGACAGGCTGGCCGGCTCCTGGTAAATAACGACCGCGCCCTTCAACTTGCCGCGAAATTTCTCAAACTCCTCTTTTTTCTTCGCGTCGAAATACACTACCGAGGCGCGCACCGCACCCGGCGTGCTTGGCGACCATCCCGCCGCTGCGATGGTCAATGCATGCTCCGCTGGGCTGACAATGCGAGCGCGTGCTGTACCGCGCGTCCAGGCATGCGCAATCGTCCACGATTCCTGATGCACATTCGTCAAGCCGTACTTGCGAAACATTTCGGCGGTCCACTCATTGGCTTGCTGCAGTTGTGGTGAGCCGGTGACGCGCGGGCCGATGGCATCCGACAAATGTTCGAGGTTCTGCATTGCTTCGCTGTGTTCGCGAATTTCTTTTATGATTTGCGTGGCAGTAGCCGCAATGGCGCTGTCGTCAGGCGCCGAACGCGTAGCCCCATCGAGAATTCCCGCCACAAACAAAACCGTGAGTATAGAAGCGATTACTCGTCGTGAGCCCATTCCTTCTCCTCAATTCAAATCACTCAAAGAAATCTATTCGCAGCGGCTTATCCTAAAATCGCGAATGCCGTTTGCGATTGGGACTTGTTTTTGATCGAGCCTCCGAAGCGCTCTTTTTCTTTAGGGGCCTGCCAATTAGTTTTTGCTTCGGCGCCTTTTTCCCACGCAACGCTAACGACAAAAACCCACGCGGACCCGGCTGGCATTTGGGACAGAAATAACTGCTGCGCCCCGCCACAATGGCCCTGCGAATGATCGCGCCGCAGCGGTAGCATTTCTGTCCTTCGCGGCCGTACGCCTTATGGTGTTGCTGATACGCCCCGGGCTCGCCGTCGGTATCACGAAAATCGGAAATGGATGAACCGCGCAGGACGATCGCTTTGTGCAAAATTTCCTGCAGTGCACCATGCAGCACAGTCACCTGCTGCTTGCTGAGATTTGCTCCCAACTTTGCAGGATGGATTTTCGCTTTCCACAAACTTTCATCCGCATAGATATTGCCAACGCCGCGAAGCACGCTCTGATCCAGCAGCATGGCCTTGATGCGCGAACGCCGCGACCGGATGCGCTCCGCAAACTCGTCCGCTTTTACCTCAAGCGGGTCGGCGCCAAAACGCAATAGTTCCACCGCCAATAGAGCAGGCGACAAATATGCGAGCCGCCCGAAGCGTCGTGCATCCGTGTAACGAAGTTCTCTGCCGTCATCCAGCGCGAAGCTGGCGTGGGTATGCTTTTCCCAGGGTTTTGCCGCGTTCGTCGAGGCGATCTGACCGGTCATGCCAAGATGCACGAGCAGCGCTGCCCGCGCAGCATCTTCCTTATCGGAGGCCTGCCGGGCATGTGCCGGCGACAACCGCAGCAGCATAAATTTTCCGTAGCGTTCGACCAGTTCTATGCGTCGTCCGGGCAAGTGGTGTTCGATTGCGGCGGGGTCGTCCATGAAATCGGTCTTGCCGAGAGTAACGGATAAAATACGTCTTCCGAGAATGGTTCGGCGCAAGCCGCGAGCTACGGTTTCAACTTCAGGTAATTCTGGCATGGGGAGCCCAATCAAAATATCACACCGGCGACGAATATTTCGTTTGGCCGCGAGGTATGACGAGCGCGCGGAAGGAATGAGCGCGAGTAATCGTTCACGTTCATTCAGCGGCCGTTCCGTTACCCTATATCAGCTGGCGAATTAGTTTTTGTGATAGTTCGGATATGGTGGATGGTCCGGTACCACCACGGGATTTTTTTTCAACGCCTCGAGCGTCACCTGAACGGCTTTTTCCAACTGAGGGTCGTGCCCGGCGGCAACCGACGCCGGATCGTTTTCTACTTCAATATCCGGCGCGATTCCGTGGTTCTCCACTTCCCATTCGCCATGAAGTCCGTAGATCGCGGCACGCGGCGCAGTCACACCTCCACCGTCCAGCAAAGAAGGATAGCCGCCGATGCCAACGAGGCCGCCCCACGTGCGCGTGCCGACCAGCGGGCCGATCTTGTCCTGCTTGAACATCCAAGGCAAAGCGTCGCCACCGGAGCCAGACATTTCGTTGATAACCATGGTCTTCGGACCATAAATCTGAGCCAGCGGAGAACACCACTTGCCGCCTTCGCGGGTAATCGCGCAGTTGCGCAGCGGTCGCTCCAGCAGATCGATGATGTAATCCGCGATGGCACCGCCATGATTGTAACGTTCGTCGATAACCGCAGCCTGTTTGTCGGTCTGCGCAAAATAAAAACGGTTGAAGTTTAGAAATCCTCCGTTCGCGGTATCGGGGACGTGCACGTACGCAACATTGCCGCCGCTCAGCTCGTCCACCTTGCGGCGGTTATCTTCTTCCCAGGCGCGATTGCGCAGCTCGGCTTCATCCGCGACAGGAACGACGGTTACATCGCGTGCATCCTTGCCGTCAGGATGCGGCCCGACTTTGATGCGTGTCTGCTTGCCTGCGGTATTTTCGAAGTAGCGATACACATCGTCAGGAGGCCGGACTTCCGCGCCATTCACTTCCAGCAGATAGTCGCCCAGTTTCACGTCGACCCCCGGCTGCGTCAGCGGCGCGCGGAGCTCCGGGTTCCAGTTTTCACCGTTGAAAATTTTCGCAAACCGGTACCGCCCGTTTTCCACCTTATAATCCGCTCCAAGCAATCCGCCTTTTACTTCCGGCGCTTTGGGAATATCTCCGCCACCGACAAACATGTGCCCAATCGTCACCTCGCCAAGCATTTCAACAAATAGATGGTTCAAATCTGCGCGGCCCCCAGCTCCTTTTAGGTACGGTGCGTATTTCTTTTCTGCTGCGGCCAGATCCAGGCCGTGAAAATGCGGGTCGTACAAAAAGTCGCGTTCGATACGCCAGACTTCGTGGTACATCTCGTTCCATTCCGCCCGCGGATCGACCTTCAATTCCATTTCATCCAGCTTTAATGCCCCTTCTCCCGGCTTGGGAGCGGCGCCCGTTGCGGCGATGAACCAGGTCGGACCCTGGCCCTGGTGATACAACGCTTTTTCGCCATTTGCGGAGACCGCGAATCCGCTGATGCCTCCAAGAAACGGCTCGGTTTTTCTGGTGGTCAAATCGAACTTCGATACGGTCAGAGGAGCGGGACCGTTTAGCGGCGGCACGTCAGGGATTTCCGTCACAAACAGCGTCCCCGCTTTTCCAGCGTCGAGCGAAATATAGTTCGCGGCCTTGATGGGCATGGCGACAATGCGTTGTCCGATGCCATCGAGATCGATGGTGACTTTTACGGGCTCTTCCTTTTTCTTGTCGCTATCTTTCTTCTCGTCTGCGTCTTTTTTGTCGGAGTCTTTCTTGTCGGCGTCTTTCCCTTTACTCTTATCGGCCTCGCCTTTTTTCTTGTCGCTATCTTTATCTTTGTCCGCATCCTTGGACTTATCGTCCGATTTCGCGCCGTCCAGTTTTTCATCGTCGCTTTGCGGTTCGATGGGATTGGCATCTCCTTTTTTCAGAACCGCTGCGTACACATTTCGCGACACCGGCCGCTGAAACCCGGAGAGGTCGAGCCAGGTCACCGCCAATCCCAAATCCGTACTGGCCGCGAAGTACAGCACCTTGCCACCCTTGTCGAATACCGGGTATCGCGCGTCGCTCAAGCCGTCCGTGATTTGAGAGGTCTTTCCGTTCTCCAGAGAATGCACGTAAACCGCGCGCATGTGATTCGGCAAAAACTTTGTAAACGTCAGCCATTTACTGTCGGGCGACCAGGAAGGAGATAAAAGTACGCCCCAGGCATCGTACAAGTCGGAGTCTACTTTTATGGGTGCGGGAGTTCCCTTCTCCAGATCGACGTACCAGAGGTTTAAGCGCTTATCGGTGAACGCAATTTTTTTGCTGTCCGGCGACCAGGTGGGCCCATAAAAGAACGAGGGCGGCTTTGCCAAGTCGATCTTCTTTACCGTTCCAAGACCCGACTGATCCACGAGGTGCAACGCATATTCACCGGATTCATCGGAGAAAAACGCGATCCACTTGCCATCCGGCGACCACGAAGGATCGCGCTCTGCAATCGCGACCGTGCGCGTGAGATTCCTGGTGTTGCCCTTCTCTGCGGGTACCGTGAAGATTTCTCCGTGTGCTTCAAAAACGGCACGCACACCAGTCGGGGATATTCCTGCGCTTTGTACTTTGTCCGCCACTTTTTCAAAGTGCGGCCGGGTAGCCGGCAAATCCCCGGCAATATGAATGGCAATTTTTTTGGCCTGGCCATTTTGCGGATCAAACAAATAGATTCCGCCGAATTGTTCGTACACCAGCGCGTCCGGTCCGGCCGAAAGAGATTTCAAATCCAGTCCCTTGTTTTCGACCACCTGCTTCACGCTTTTTGTCTTGCTGTCGTAGGCAAACAACGTTACCGGCCCGTTGCGGTCGGACAGAAAATACACCGTTTCGCCCATCCACACGGGATGGAAATCATTCGAATTTTCGCGCGGTAATTTTTCGATCGTCAGATCGCTCAGCCGCACAATGTAGACTGGCGTGGTTTGTCCCCCTCGATATCTCTTCCAGGATTCCTGCCACTTCAAATTGGGAACGTAGGCCAGGCGCGTGGCGTCTGGCGAATACCAGGCGTCTTCTCCACGCCACATCGGCAGTACTTCCGGTACGCCGCCTTCCAGGGCGACGGTATACAGCCGATTGAAATCCGCGTAGGACACGCGACCCGAGCGAAACAGCACGCGCTTGCTGTCGGGCGTCCAGCCGACCACCACATCAGCTCCTGGATGCCAGGTGAGCCGACGTGGTTCTCCGCCGTCCGCCGGCACCACGAACGCATCTACGTTACCGTCGTACTCGCCGGTAAAAGCAATCCATTTGCTGTCCGGCGAAAATACCGGAGACGCTTCGTGTCCGCCAGTGGTCAGTTGACGCGCGCTGCCGCCATCACGCGGAACGCTCCACAGATATCCGCCATACGCAAAAACTATTTCCGTTTTGCTGAGAGTTGGGGACTGCACCAACAGCGGTGTTTCTTCCGCAGCCGAAGTGTGGCCGGCATATGCCAGCAAGAAAACCACTAGCATGAACAGTCGTAAACGCATGTACCCTCCCCAATAATTTGTGACACTAAGGCAAACTCGGGTGTCATAAACAAATCTGCCCAATCATAAATGGGGCAGACACGATGCATTACGCCGCAACCATTTAGAAAACGTAAAACTGTACCGCCAAATTATTTTCCAGCAGGCGGCGGCCAGAATCCCGGCGCGCTGATGAGCCGCGTGTCCTGCTTGTCCGCGTACTTCCGCACCACTGGTGCAATCTCGCTGGCCTTGCCGATTAGCACGAAGACCAGATTGTCTGCCGGGAAGTGTTTCTGAATCGCCTGTTTGGTCACGTCCAGCGTCACCGCGTCGATGCGCGCTTCGAGCTCGTTTATTTCTTTGTCGTCCAGTCCGTAAAATTCGTCCGTAGCAATGAGACCCGCCAACTGGCCGGAAGTCTCCATTCGCGGCGGAAATTGACCCTTGATATAACTTTTTGCCGAGGCTAGTTCTTCCGCGGTAATTCCCTGTTTATGCAGCTTTTGAAGCACCTGCAGCGCGAGATCGAGGGCCTGCGCAGTGCTCTCATTTTTTGTAAAGCTGTAGATGCCGAAAGGTCCGGGCATTTTGCGCGAATCGAAAGTAGAAGCAGCGCCGTAACTCAGTCCCGATTCTACGCGCAAGGCTTCGTTCAATAGCGACGTAAACCGACCGCCGAACACTGTGTTTACCACCCGGATAGTCACGCGGTCGGGATCGCCTACGGCCGTCCCAATGTTTCCAATGGCGAAATATGTTTGCGTCGCATCCGGCTTGTCGATCAGCAACAACCTTTTGCCCTTTACCGGCGGGATCGCCAAAATTTTAACTGCCGGCACCGTCTTCGCCGCCCACGCGCCGAAAACTTCGTCGAGCTTTTTCCTTATATCGGCGGACTGGAAGTCTCCTGCTACTGCGAGAATGGTATTTTCCGGTCCGTAGTACGTTTCATAAAACTTCACCATCGCGTCACGTCGAATTCGTTTCAGAGAAACTTCGTCTCCGCTCTCGGTCCGGCCGTAACCGCTCCCATTAAAGAGATAGCCGTTGTAGTAAGTTCCCAGGACCGATCGCGCCTCATCTTTAGCGGCGCGCACTCCATCTAAAGTCTGCGCCAGCAATTTATCCGCTTCCGCCGGTGGAAACACCGGGTGAAGGAGCGCGTCGGAGAAAAGATCCAGACCGCGCGGAATGTCCTTATTCAGAAATTCCGCCGATATACTGGAAAAATCCGAGCCAGCCTCGGCTTCGAATGATCCCCCGGTAAAATCCAGGTCCGCTGCAAACTGCTGAGCGGTGCGATTTTTGGTGCCTTTCCGCAGCAATCCTGCGGTCACCGATGCCAATCCCTCTTCGCCCGCGGGGTCCGCAGCCGAACCAGTCTTTACCAGTGCCGTGAAACTCACGATGGGCACGCCGTGTTTTTCGAGCAGCAGTACGGTCAGGCCATTTTTAAGAACGAGTTTTTCGTGGGGCGGCAAATGGATGGACTGCGCCTGCAGTCTCGCGGAGGTCAGCAACATGGATGCCGCAAGGACGGTCAGAAGCCATGAGCGGAAGTTATTCGCTAACGTGCTCACGGTTTCACCTTCTGATCGTTCGTCTTTTCTTCAGTGTTTTTTTCCTCGCTGGCCTTGCGGTCGTTGTCCGGCAATAGCGTCGCCACGGTGCGGTTATTCTCGCCAAAATACGCTTTTGCCACCCGCTGGACATCTTCCTTGGTTACTGCGGAATAGTTTTTGGCAGCGTCAAAAAGCTTTTTATAGTCGCCGGAAAATACCTCATACGTGCCGATGGTGTTGGCGCGGCCGTTGATGGTACGCATCTGATGATAAAACTCCATCAGCCTGATATTTTTTGCCTTCTCCAATTCCTGATCGGAGATAAGCGTTGTCTTGGCGCGCGCCAGTTCCTCATAGATGGCTTTTTCGCATTTGACCGGGTCGACAGCTTGCTTGGGCTGGGCCACGATGATGGCAATCGTCGGATCGAATGCCGGCTGCAGGGATGAAGTAACATCCAGCGCGATTTGATCTTTATCGACCAGCCGCTGGTACATCCGGGAGCTCTCTCCCTGGAATAAAACGGTGCGCAAAATATTGTTCGCATAAAAATCCGGATGGTCGGTCTGGGGCACGTGATACGCAATCATCAGCAGTGGCAGTTCCGCCGGCTTGTGCACCTCCACGCGGCGTTCGCCCAGTTGGGGCGGCTCCACGGTGGTAATGGTCGGAGGGGGTGCGTGCGAAGGAATTGGCTCGATGGTTTTTTCGCACAGCTTAAAAATTTCTTCGGGTGTGACGTCGCCGACGACTACCATGGTCGCGTTACTCGGCGAATAGCCCATGGCAAAGTGGTGCTTCAGATCGTCTATGGTCCAGTGCTCAATGTCGCTCATCCATCCCACGACGGGCCACTGATACGGGTGTGCGATAAACGCCGAAGCCCAGAGTTGCTCGTCCAGCAACCCTCCGTTATCGTTGTCCACGCTCAGACGGCGCTCAGAGGCCACCACGCCCCGTTCCGACTCGATTTTCTGCGGATCGAAGTTTAAATTTTGGATGCGGTCGGCCTCGATATCGAAAATCAGCGGCATGGCCGAGCGCGGAAACCAATCCTGGTACACCGTCACGTTCTGGCTGGTGTAGGCGTTGTTCGATCCGCCATTCGCTTCCATTACCTTGTCCAGCTCGCCGGGACCGTATTTCTTCGCGCCATTGAACATCATGTGCTCGAAAAAGTGTGACAAGCCGGTCGTGCCCGGCCGTTCGTTGCGCGATCCGATGCGATAGAAAATGTACAGCGCGACGTTGGGAATGCTGTGGTCGCTCTGTACCAGGACCTTCATGCCGTTTTTCAGTGTGCGCTCCGCCACGGGAAATTCCTGCGCGTTGGCCGGCATGCAAGCCGCAGCCATTCCCGCCACGCATACAGCTGCCAGCGCCATACTTTGAAACCAGTTTTTTTTCATGGACCGCCCTTACGAGGAACTACGTATCAGACGCACAAAGGTTCAGACGTATCAAACCCCAAAAATGTTGCTGGAATTCGCAGCCTCACGGGAGCAGCGCGAAGACGCGAACCGGGCCGCCCGAACCGCCTTGCAATTTAATAGGCGCGACGGCCAAAAACGCCCGCGCTTCCGGAACTTCGCTAAGGTCCGCTAAATTCTCCAAGTGGTAGAGCCCGGCACCCAAAGTTAAATGGTGGACGGCAAAATCCTCCGATGCGCCATAATCCACGCTCAGCGTGTCACAGCCCAGCCCGCTGGCTTTGCGCTCGATAAGAATTTTTGCGGCCTCCGCCGAAAACCCCGGAAAGTGCATCATCCCGTTCTTGTCCTGGTTGCGATAGGTTCGTACATCCGGCCATCGGGAAGACCATCCCGTTCTCAACAGTACAATTGCGCCCGGCGGCATGCGCCCGTGTTTGCGTTCCCAATCGTCGATACGATTCGCGGGCACTTGATAATCGGCATTTTTTGCGGCTTCGGCCCGCACATCCAGCACAACTGCCGGCCCGAACAACTGTTTCACTGGAATCTGATCGACTGTGGCGGTTCCGGGTGGGAAATGCGCGGGCGCGTCCAGGTGCGTGCCGTAATGCTCCAGCATCCAGAAGCTGCGCGTGAAATAGCCATTTTTCTCGACAGTGGCATTCACCGTGGCCTCAAACCATTTTTCGTCGCCGGGCCACGGCACTAGCTTGTCATTAATGGCGTAGCTTAAATCGATGACACGCGTGGCTCCAGTAGGTATTCCTTCGAACGTCGGTGCTTGTCGTGAGATTTGCGGGAAGATGGTCATGATCGCAGCTATACCACCAACGAAGACACCCAAGCGGCCTGAAATCCCCATTCCTCACCCCATTGCATTGCTTATACAGGCCTTGATTGGCTACGCAATTTCAGAGCCGCGTCAGGGCAGCGGTATTCCCGGAGTCGCCACAATTCCAGCCATGCGCAATATTTCCTGATATTCGTTTTCCGTGATGGACGAAACCACCAGCCGCACGTTCTTGAGCATTTTTACTTTTTTCAGCGCCGGGTTGGCGCGCAACTCCGCCAAGGTGATTTGCCTCGGCAGCTTATCGAAAGCGCGCAGGTCAGCCACCAGGTTCTTCTCTTTGCGGTCGTGCGGGTCGGGATACGGGTCACGGGTAATTTCGGCGATGGAATACAGCGCGCGCTCCGGCGCCGAGTGATAGCAGAGCACCCTATCTCCCCTGCGGGCCTGCTTCAGGGCACGGATGGCGTCAGGCTTGGAGCCGGCCCCATGCCACATTTCCTTACCCTTAACGAAAAGCGTGTCCCAGTGGTAGTGGTGCGGGTCGACTGAGAAGATCCAGAAATGTCGTTGCGGGGTCGGAATTGCCATTGAAGGGCTGTGAGCCGCCAGCAATATACATGCGACGGGGCAAAAAGCGAAACAAAATATTAGGGTTAGCTGGGGCGGACGGAGCTTAAGGACAGGTCAGGTTACTTATGGTACTTGTTTTCTGCTAGATACAGGATTTCAGCAAGTTGTGGTGATATCCACGAAGATTTCCTCGCCCCGGACTTCCACCGGGTAACAAGCTACCCCTGCTGCTTGGTTGTGGCTGAGCTTCCCGGTAGTAACGTCAAAACTCCAGCCATGCCAAGGGCAGGTGACGACATTCCCTTGGAGCGAGCCTTGCCCCAGAGGCCCCCCGCGGTGAAGGCAAGTGTTGCTGATGGCATGAAGCTTGCCCGCAACGTTTGCCACGGCGATGGTCTTGCCATCAATCTGCAATTCGTAGATTTTCCCTGGAACGATTTCGGAGGTCTTGGCGGCGCGCACAAATCCCATTTCTCACTCCTGACACACGTCATATGCCGCCGGTAACAACTCCGCCGAAATCCATAATGATCACTCGCTTGCTGGATGGATTCTAACGGAAAGGGCTCGAAAAACTAAGCTAGGCAATCAGCTCCGGATCGGTTTTCGCCTGATTGCGCCCGGCGTGCTTCGCGGCATATAGGGCTTTGTCGGCGCGCTTCACCAGGGTAGCAAAGTCTGAAATTTCTTTACCGTGGAACCCGGCGATGCCGAAACTCGCGGTGATCGAGACGCTGTGTTCTCCGATCTGAAACTTTCGCGCCGATAATTTTTCTCGAAAACGTTCCACCGTCGCCAGTATGGATTCGGCCTCCACATGAGTAATTACCAGGAGAAACTCGTCTCCTCCCAATCGGCCGCAAATATCGGATGCGCGAATTGCGGTTTTCAAAATTTCCGCGAATTGTTGCAGCAGTGTGTCGCCGCCGTCATGTCCGTACGTATCGTTAACGCTCTTGAAGGAATCCAGATCGGCGAGCACCACCCAGTACGGAAACCCGTGGCGAGCCGCTCCACGAAGCTGTCGCGCGGCCCAATCTTCGATAGCGCGCCTGTTCGGCAAGCCGGTCAACGAATCGCAGTGTGCCATCTGCTCAAGAAGCTTATTTTTCGCGTCGATTTGCCGGTGCAGGTCGATGATCCGGCGTCCCACTCCGATGCGTGCAAGCAGTTCGTTGGGATCGAACGGCTTGGTCAAGTAGTCGTCGGCACCGGCAGCCAGACCCTTCACAACGTTGTCTTTTTCCGCGATGCTGGTCAGCAGGATGATGTAGGTGTAACCGCGGTGCACGTCCTCGCGCAGCCGCTGGCAGATATCCAGCCCGCATAGGTCCGGCATCATCCAATCGCTGATTACGATAGCGGGCCGGTAACGCGCGAACAATTCCAGGGCTTCGCGGCCGGTCTTCGCAAACATCGGCGAATATGGGCCACCTTCCAGCGCATGCTCCACGAGCTTGCGGTACACGGGCGAATCGTCCACCACGAGCACCTGCAACTCAGGTGCAGCGTCGTTCCTAAACGATTCGCGTTCCATAGTTAGGCCTGGCATTTGCATGCAATCTTGAGGACGAGGAAAAATCGTCTTTTTATCTTAACAGCGCACTCGAGGGGGGACGCGCCACACTGGCGACTCGTGTTCAGCAATGGTAACCGGATGGGTTACTTCCGGTCATATACCTTCAGGACTAATTAAACAGTACTAATGGATGCTTCACGATGCGAGCAACATCTCTTCGCGGCGCGGAAGTGCTGGTGCGAGACGTGGTTACGTGCAGGTGCGACTATTTACACCGCCGCCTGCACCTTCGCCAGAAGCTCTACAAACTTTTGTTTGCGCTCAGACTGATCGTGCCCACCCTCGGCATCCGCCAGTTGCGTAATGTTCATGGAGCAGAATTTAGGGCCGCACATGGAGCAGAATTTTGCTTCCTTGTAAAAATCGTCCGGCAAGGATTCGTCGTGCATCGCGCGGGCTGTAGCAGGATCAAGTGAAAGCTCGAATTGCTTGTTCCAGTCGAACAGGAATCTTGCGTAACTCAGCGCATCGTCGCGATCGCGCGCCCCGGGACGATGCCGCGCCACATCCGCGGCATGCGCCGCAATCTTGTAAGCAATCACGCCCTGCTTGACGTCTTCTGGGTTCGGCAGCCCCAGATGCTCCTTGGGCGTGACGTAGCAAAGCATCGACGCGCCGTGCCAGCCAATCATGGCCGCGCCGATCGCACTAGTGATGTGGTCATAACCGGGCGCGATATCGATGACCAGTGGACCGAGCGTATAGAACGGCGCCTCGTGGCACCATTCCATTTCTTTGTCGACTTGCTCTTTGATCTTGTCCAGCGGTACGTGTCCCGGGCCTTCGATCATGACCTGAACGTCGTGCTCCCACGCCTTGGTGGTCAGTTCGCCCAGCACCTTCAATTCGGCGAATTGCGCTTCGTCGCTGGCGTCGGCGATGCATCCGGGACGCAAGCCGTCTCCAAAGGAAAAACTTACGTCGTGCTTTTTAAAAATTTTGCAGATGTCTTCTATATTCTCGAACAGAAAATTCTGCTTCTTGTGGTGCTCCATCCAGTGCGCCATCAGGGAGCCACCGCGGCTCACAATGCCGGTAATTCTCTTGCGCACGAATGGCACATGCTCGCGCAAAACTCCGGCATGGATCGTCATGTAATCCACGCCTTGCTCCGCCTGTTCTTCAATCACTTCGAGCATCAACCCGATGGTCAGGTCTTCCGGACGGCGCACGCGAGAAATCGCTTCATAAACGGGGACGGTTCCAACCGGTACCGGCGAAGCATCGATAATTGCTTTACGAATTTTGGGGATGTCGCCGCCGGTGGAAAGATCCATTACCGTATCCGCGCCGTAATGCACGGCGTGATGCAGCTTTTTCAACTCTTCATCAATGTTGGAGGTGGTCGAAGAGTTGCCGATATTCGCGTTGATTTTGCATTTTGAGGCGATGCCGATGCCCATCGGCTCCAGGTTGCGGTGATTTACATTAGCGGGAATGATCATTCTTCCCCGCGCGATTTCGCTGCGAACCAGCTCCGGCTCCAGCTTCTCCCGACCCGCGACAAACAACATTTCTTCGGTGATCACCCCGCGCCGCGCCCAATACATCTGCGACATGTTGCGGTTGCCGTTCGCTCCCGCCTGTTGCGCTTCCCGCTTTTCAATCCATTTATCCCGAAACGCCATAATTCCCCCTCGAAAACCGCGGCAAAGCCACGCGCAACTTCTTCACTTGCGCGAAGAAGAAGTATCGCACCGCGTTTCAGGTGCCGCAACTAATGAGAAGGCCGGAGAAAGTGCAGCTTGGTATTCGGATCACGAAAAGATCAGATGGGCGGGCGCCGATGCGACAGCTAAATCTCCTCGTCGTCCTCGCCGGAGCGCCGGACCACCGTGGTCTTATGCGTAATCTTCACGTTATGCGTCCGGATGCCCGCGATAATGGCGCGGCGGATCTCCACCGGCAGCGTTTCTGGAGCAAACACTCCCGGAAGTCCCGCGGGAAAATGTTTGATAAACAACGCGGCCACATGCGCCGTAGCATAAGCCACTGGCGTTGTGAAGCGGCCCTGCTGGCGGATTTGATAGAGAGTGGGAAAATTGCAATCCGTACGAATCAACAGGTGTTGATCCTCTTTGGTTCCGCGTTTTACGCCGCTTACCAACACGGCGGCTGCAAATCGCGCGTTCTGTAAAACACCCTGCCGGATAAGCCTGGCGATCATGCGCGGCGAAGAGGTTTGCGGAAATTTTTGTTTCTGCATTCCACGCGACTTCGATAATTTGCCCTGCTTGTACCAGCGCCTTAGCCGGTCGAATTCATTGCCGCCGATTTTCACGTCCATGTTTCGCATCGCTATGGAGTAAGGACTGTCTCTTATACACATC
>CAXMLS010000147.1:0-4864 GCA_964194235.1 uncultured bacterium
AGATGTGTATAAGAGACAGATTAAAGAGATCGTGGTTTTCGACGATGAAGAGCTGACCGAAGAGAAGATCGCCAACAAGACCAAGCAAACGCTGAAGTATATCGACAAGATTGCAAAGCTGTACGAAACCGCGCTGAAGCAGGCGGTAAAGCTCGACAAAACCGCCAAATCGAAAAAGAAACCGTACATTCACGCCAAGTGGGATGTGGCGCGCACACGCGTGGAAATTTCCGTGGCGATTCGCGCGATCGTTTTCAATCCCTTCGAGAAGAAGCGGCTGATCGACAAGATGCGCGGCACGGTTGAGCGGCTGCAGTCGCTGGAGCGCGAAGCGGGCCGGCTGGAACGGCGCGCGGACGTCGCGAAGGGCGACGTGGCCTTTGAAGCTCGCAAGGAATTGCGCAACCGCCGCGGTGAGCTGAAGGATATTGAGGAAGCCAGCGAAGTCGGGCTGACGGAACTGAAGCGCACGCTGACGTTTATCCACCGCGGAGAAGCGGAAGCGGAGCAAGCCAAGAAAGAATTGATCGAAGCCAACCTGCGCCTGGTGGTTTCCATCGCGAAGAAATATACCAACCGCGGATTGCAGTTCCTGGATTTGATTCAGGAAGGCAACATCGGGCTGATGAAAGCGGTCGACAAGTTTGAATGGCGCCGCGGATATAAGTTTTCAACCTACGCGACGTGGTGGATTCGGCAGGCCATTACGCGAGCTATTGCCGATCAGGCGCGCACCATTCGTATTCCGGTGCACATGATCGAAACGATCAACAAACTGGTGCGCACGAGCCGACAGTTGGTGCAGGAGTTGGGACGCGAACCGACCAGCGAAGAAATTGCCAAGCGCATGGACATTCCGGTTTCCAAGGTGCGCAAGATTTTGAAAATCGCGCAGGAGCCGATTTCGCTGGAAACGCCGATCGGAGAAGAAGAGGATTCGCATCTCGGCGATTTCATCGAAGACAAAGCGGTGGTGTCGCCGTCGGATGCGGTTATCAATCTGAATTTGAAAGAGCAAACGTCTTCGGTGTTGAAGACGCTGACGCCGCGCGAAGAAAAAGTCATCAAGATGCGTTTCGGGCTGGATGACGGCAGCGAACACACGTTGGAAGAGGTCGGCCAATCGTTTGCGGTCACACGCGAGCGGATCCGGCAGATTGAAGCTAAAGCGCTACGCAAGCTGCGGCACCCTTCGCGTTCGCGCAAGCTGCGCGCGTTTTTGGAAGGGCCCTCGCGAGATTATTTATAGAAAAGTGCGACATCGGGAATTAAAACGCCTCCGATTTCTGGGGGCGTTTTAATTTCTTAAGGCGAATTTTTCCTAAAAGCGATGCGGCCAGTGTTTTCCTCTTGGCGCTATAAAACTCGGGTTTCGGCAAGGAAACGCCACTCATCTCCATCAACCCGCAGTCCATCGCCCATATTAAAATGGCAATGAAGAGACCCTTATGAGCAAACGACAAGAATTTGCGGCATTTTTTCTGGTGGCACTCCTGGCAGCGGCCGCTTATGGATTATTTCGCACCAGTCAACCGGCGCAAACGACGGCAGCCAACGCGCCGGACAGGTCCTTCGGGACGCAAAACGGTCTGGTGGACCAGTCGCCGTTGACAACTGCACAGCGACTGGCGGTGCTGGCCAACGGCGAGGACGAACAACCTTTCGCGCGCGAAGCGCTACGCCTCGCGGATCATGAAGTGGACCTGGCGTTTGCTTCGGCGTTGCGCAATGCCGCGCAGCATCCGCCGACTCTCAGCAGCGACGCGCGAGAACTGCAAACTCGCCTGACGGAGGCGCAATCTTCTTTGGAAAACGATAAGGCACAGGTTGCGCGTCTGACCACGGCGGAGGCCCAAGCGGAAGGCGAAAAGAAAATTGCCCGCGCGGACGAGTTAGAGATAGCCAAAGCGCAACAGGAATTGGATCAGGATGAAGTTGACGATGCGAAGCAGGACTTGATTCGGGCGGGCGGCGATCCCCAGGGGCGAATTCAGGCCATGGTTCAGGAGCATGAAGCGGCCATGCACGACACTCCCGCGGCCAGTGCGATCGCAGCGAATGCGCCGGTACCTGGCGGATTAGTTCACCGATTGCAGCAGTGGTTTGCTTTACATCAAAAGCACGCGCGGCTGGCACAAGCGCAGCAGGATGCTCTTGCGGCGGCGGCTTCGCTATCCGTGAAACATGACACGCTGGTCGCACAGGTTGGCGAAAAAAAGGCCAGTGCCGCGGAAGCGACCCGTCAGGCGAGCGTTAACACAGCAACCGCGGTGAACCCTGCAAAGTCGAGAGCCGGTTCCGCGAAAGCCGCGACACCAAGTCACGAGCTTGCAAGAGTAGTGGTGAAAGCTACCAAAGAACGCTCCGCGCAACAGAGTGAACTAGCGACCTTCGACAAGCGCATCGAATCGTACAAAGAAATAGCTGGGGTATACGAAAAATGGATCGCGGTGGTCTCCGCGAAACAGCGCAGCACCATGCGGCTGGCGATATGGGGCGCGACGGTAATTTTATCGATATTGCTGGTAGCGATTTTTTTCAGCACCTGGCTCGACCGTTTGCTGGGGAAACTACCGCTGGCGCGCCGCCAGGTCGATACGCTGCGGGCGGTAACGCGCCTGACGCTGCAAATTTTTGCGGTACTGCTGATTCTGCTGGTGATTTTTGGGCCGCCGGGACAGCTGGGTACATTTCTGGGGCTTGCAGGCGCGGGCCTGACCGTGGCGCTGAAAGATTTCATCGTCAGCTTCGTGGGCTGGTTCGTGTTGATGGGCAGAAACGGAATTCGCCTGGGAGACTGGGTGGAGATCAACGGTGTCAGCGGGGAAGTGGTGGAATTGGGAATGTTTCACACGGTGCTGCTGGAGACGGGCAACTGGACGGATTCAGGCCATCCCACGGGACGGCGCGTGACGTTTACGAACAGTTTCGCTATCGAGGGGCACTACTTTAATTTTTCGACCTCGGGCCAATGGCTGTGGGACGAACTACAGATCGTGTTACCAGCGGGCAAAGATCCCTTCCCGATTGTGGATGCTATTCAGAAAAAAGTATTGGAAGTTACCGCGGAAAGCGCCGGCCTAGCCGAAAAAGAATGGCAGCGAGCGGCACGTTCGCGCGACATGAGCGTACTTTCCGCTGCGCCAGCGATAAACGTAAGGCCGGTGATTGGCGGCATCGAACTGGCGGTGCGGTACATTACGCGAGCCAATGAACGTTACCAACTGCGTGCCAAGCTGTATCACGTGGCGGTGGATTTGCTGGCGCAGAAAAATTTGACGTCGCCAGAAGGCGCGAAAGCCGAAATCGCCCAGCAGGCTGAGGCGCGGGTTACGAGTGAAGTGCCGCCGGAGTTAGTTGGCTCGTAGCTTTTACTCCGCGCGGCTGCGGGCGTGCACTTCTTCCGAGGTAAGGCCGTAGAGCGGGGGCGTCGGCACGCCAAGCATTCCAAGGTATAAATAAATTTGGCCGCGATGATGCACCTAGTGCTCGACTATGGCGCGCAACCATTTGGATGTTTGGATTTCGCCGCCTGCAGGCGTAGTGCATTTGCGCAGCAGGTCTTCGTCAGTTAATCTCGCAAAAATTTCCATAGACTCGGCGTGCAGGCGCTGCGTGAGCGACAAGATACTTTCATAGTTTGCGGCAATTTCGCTTCCGTGGCTGACGTAACGGCGTGGCCGATTCTGGACATTTTCCGCAACATGTAACGCTCTACGATGGCGATGTGGCGCAACAGATCGCCGAGCGTAAATTTTCCCGGTGCGCAGGTCCAGTTCACGTTGTCCGGCGGAACGCAACGCGCGACGCGCATGGTACGTTCGCGCACGTTAGCAAAATATTTCAGGAATGGCGTGATCGTCGTTATTTCCAGGGCTTGCCTTCCATTGCCAGACTACCTCTAGCGCACGTTTTGCAACAACTGCCGCGCGCGAAACGCGGTGAGCGTGGCACCCGCGTAGAGCAGCGCCAGCAAAGCATAACCGGCGATGATGCCCATCCTTTCCGCCACCCAGCCCAGCGCGACGCACATGGCCAGTTGCACAGCGGTGGTCACGATGGCCATTGCCGATTGCGTGCGGCCCATGAAATGGCGGGGCACGATGGTCAACAGTGAGGATTGCGCGACAACGCCGCCGAATGCGCGACAAAATCCGAACATGCCCTGGAGAAGCGACGCGGCCAGAAGAATGGCGACGAAGGGAGCCGCGACGTGCCCAAGCGCCATCGCGGCAAACGCGGCGATGTAGATGGTAAGGCGCGCAGTCTGACGAAGCTGCGTAGCGATCAGCCCCCCGATAATCGCGCCGGCAGCCCATCCCGCTTCCAGATAACCCAATCCGCGCGCGCCGGCGTGGAGGATATCGCTGGTCAACGCCACAAGCACTACGTTCCCGCTGACGACGCCGGCCATCAGAATGGAATGCGTGAAGCCGAGCGCGCGGACCACCGGCTGCTGCTTCAAGTAATGAAAACCTTCACGCAGGTCGGCGTAGACGGCAAGTGAAAGGCCGGCTTCCGCGACCTCGGGATTTTCACCACCAGAGAGCGCCTGAGCGGTCGCTTCGGTAGCTTCGGAAAATTGGCGCGAAACTTTCTGGCGGTCGCGCGGAGAAACGTAACCATGGCGTACGCGGTACAAACAATATGCGGAGACGAAATAAGTGGCGCCGTCGATGGCCAGAATTCCGGCGATGCCTGCGCGGTCATACACGAATCCGACGAAGGAGCCGGCGATCAACATGCCGCTCTGCACCGCGATAAGCACAGCAGCGCTGGCTCCGGTGAACTGGCTTGGCGGAATTACTTCCTGTACCAATGCATTCACGGTCGCCCAATACATTGCCTGTCTCTTATACACATC
>CAXMLS010000148.1:0-2749 GCA_964194235.1 uncultured bacterium
GCCGACCCGTTCGGGGAATAACGGCGAAATGGACGCGATCATTCTTTCTTCCACCGAAAGTGTGGCATGCGAAGCGACTTTTCCGGAGCCAGATAGCGAGTGGCGGGGCGAATTGGCGAATCGCGTCGAAGCATATCGTGTGCGGCGGCGTAAATTGCCTATCGGTGCTACGCAATCCAAATTGCCATTTGCGGAGCCTACTGCCGCACCAGAAGCTGTGGTGCAAGGCAGATCGGTGGCGGTGGCGGAACCGCCGACTTCGAGCGATGAAGATTTCGCTTTCACGATCGCTATCGGCCGCTTCTCTCCAGAGCGCCGCGCAATCGATCGCCGGATGATGATCGACGTTTCCATTCCCACCGAGCGGTATGCTTTGGCAGATCCCGAGGATTGCGAACGCCACGCTGCACACGCAGGTTTATATCCGGTCGCTCCGATGGAAGACCGGCGTCTCGCGGGGGTCATCGACGCCGCATGCTTGCTCTTTGCGTGCGGAGGTTTCTTGGCATTGTTCGGCTCGCTTGGCGGGCAATTCACGCTGAGCAAACTGAACGCCGCGGTGTGCGTGGCCGCGGTAGCGGTCGTGTACCTGCAGTATTTCGCGCTGTTCACCGTGTTCGGCGGAACCACGCCAGGAATGATGCTTCGCGGCCTGCAAGTCGTAAGCTTTTCGGGGGAAGCTCCAACTCCGAGACAAATGCTACTGCGCAGCGTAGGTTATCTGCTCTCCGCAGGGACGTGTTTTCTGGGATTTATGTGGGCGGTGTGGGACGAGGACGCGCTCACATGGCACGACCGGATTTCGAAGACGTACCTCAGTTCGGCTGAAACTTACGCGGACGTCGAATCACGCAGAGTGGCGCACACGCGCTGAAGAGCGGTAGGGCGCATTTATCGATTAGTGAAACGGGAATAAACCCGACTATTTTTAGATAGCTGCGACAGCGGGAGTTTTGATCACTGCCTCGTCCGAAGCTATTTTCCCGTCGCGAATATAGATGATGCGATGCGCATGCTGCGCGATATCGTGCTCGTGGGTCACGAGGATGATGGTATTACCTTGCGCGTGGAGATTTTGAAACAGCAACATGATTTCGTCGCCGGTTTTGGAATCAAGATTTCCAGTAGGTTCGTCAGCGAGCACGATGGAAGGGGAGTTTACTAACGCACGCGCGATAGCCACGCGCTGGCGCTGTCCGCCGGAAAGCTCATTGGGCTTGTGATGCATTCGGTCCATAAGGTCGACACGTTCCAACGCTTTTTGTGCTTTTACGATGCGCTCTTCCGCGGGTGTGCCGTTGTAGATCAGAGGCAGCTCAACATTGTGAAGGGCAGTTGCGCGCGGCAAAAGATTGAAGGTCTGGAAGACGAACCCGATTTCTTTATTGCGGATGTAGGCGAGCTCGTCGTCGTCCAAATCGCTGACCAAGCGGCCCGCGAGCCAGTATTTTCCGGAACTGGGTGAATCGAGACAACCGATTAAATTCATGAGCGTGGATTTACCGGAACCTGAAGGGCCCATGATTGCGACATACTCACCTTTGCGAATTTCCACATCTACGCCGCGCAACGCGTGCACCTGTTCCGAGCCCATCTCGTAGACCTTGGCAAGCTCTTGCGTTTTGATTACCACGCCGGCGGTCACCAGGTCCTGTCGATACGAATCGGTCGACACCGTTTCAACGGCCATGTGCATCTCCTCGAACTGCGTTAACTCAGCTCTGCTGATCGTCGGGCTTTTTGGGAGGCGAGTTATCCACTTTGACGCTGGCAGCGGGCTTCAGCGTTCTCAGAGCCTTGTAGCTACCGACCACAATCTCATCGCCCTGCTGCAAACCTTTGGTGATCTCGATATCGGTAACGCCGCTGATCCCTGTTTCAATAGGGCGAAAAACCGCTTTTTTGCCATTCACCACGAAGACGCCCTGAACTTCTTCTTTCTTTGGATCACCCGGAGCGGGCGGCGGCGGAGCAGCGAGCGTTACGCTTGAATTACCGTCTTTCTTTGCCTCCTTGGCGGCGGCCTCAAGATCCTTGCGTGTGCGAACTGCCAGAGCCTGAATGGGGATCGCGAGAACATTCTTTTTTTCAGCGGTCTTAATTTTTGCGGTGGTGGAAAGGCCCGGACGAAGATTATCGGGAGGGCTCGCCAAGGTAACAACAACTTTGAAATCTTTCGCTTCCTGAGTGCTGGTGGTGCTTTGGGTGGTCGCGAGTCCGGAGCTGCGGAGCGTGGCCTGGGAGCCGATCTCAGTGACTTTTCCTTTGAACACTTTGCCGGGCACGGCGTCGATGGTGACGTCGGCGTCCTGGCCATTTTTCACGTTTACGATATCGGTCTCATCGACTTTCACTTCCGCGGTGACCACTGACATATCGGACAGCGTCATCAAAAAACTTCCGTTGGAATTCTGAATGCCAGGAACAACATATTCGCCAAGCCGGACCGGTAGATAGCTCACGATGCCATTGATCGGAGAAATGTAGGCAGTCTTGCTCAGAATATCTTTGGTACGCACGAGTACGGCTCTGTTCTGATTCACCTGCGAACGCGTCTGCTCGAGCTGGGCTTTCAGCGATTGAACGCGGGCCTTGGAAGATTCGACCGAGGCGGATGCGGCGTCGTAACTCGATTTGCGCTGATCAAAATCCTGCTTGGGAATCAGGCCATCCTTGAACAGACCCTGACCGCGCTCCCAGTCGAGTTTGGCTTTTTCGAGATTAGCCTGCTGTTGCGAGAGATCGGCTT
>CAXMLS010000149.1:0-23881 GCA_964194235.1 uncultured bacterium
ATGTGTATAAGAGACAGGATCTATGACGGACTGCTCGAAAATAAGGTTCGTCCATTCGTCGAGCTAAGTTTTATGCCGAAAAAGTTGACCTCGGACCCGAATGCGCTACATGCCTTCTGGTACAAGCAAAACGTGGCGCCGCCAAAAGATTGGAATAGGTGGGAGCAGCTGATCGAAGCGTTTGCGCGCCACCTGGTGGAACGCTACGGAATCGAGGAAGTCGCGCAGTGGTATTTCGAGGTGTGGAACGAACCAAATATCGATTTCTGGGTGGGAGTTCCGAAAGATGCCACGTATTACGAGCTGTATGACCGGGCGGCGCGAGCGGTGAAGCGCGTGAATCCAAGATTGCGCGTCGGCGGGCCGGCGACCGCGCAGGCGGCGTGGGCCGATCGATTTCTAGCCCACTGCAAAGAGAAAAATGTGCCGGTCGATTTTGTGTCGACCCACGTTTATGGAAATGACCTGGCGGAAGATGTGTTCGGCACGCATGAAAAACTTTCGCGAACGCAGATGGTGTGCCGCGCCGTGAAAAATGTGCACGAGCAGATTGCCGCGTCGGCCTACCCAGGCTTACCGCTGATCTGGTCGGAGTACAACGCCGCGTACGACAATCGCACCGAAGTAACGGATTCTGCGTTCATGGGGCCGTGGCTCGCGGATACCATCCGTCAATGCGACGGGCTGACTACGATGATGAGCTACTGGACGTTTTCGGACGTATTCGAGGAACAAGGCGTGGTGAAAACGCCGTTTTATGGCGGGTTCGGCCTACTTGCAGTCGACAGCATTCCCAAAGCGTCATTCAATGCTTTCGCGTTATTGCACCGGTTGGGTGATACACGACTGGACGTGAAATCGGAGACAGCGCTTGTCACCCGCCGCAAAGATGGGTCTCTGGCTATCGCGGTTTGGAATTTGTTTCTGCCGGAAGAAACAGGCTCGCCAAAAACATTTACGCTGCATTTTTCCGGACTGAAGTCTAAGAAGGCTGTTCACACGACGATAGTGGATAAGGATCACGGATCGCCGCTACCTGCTTACGAGAAAATGGGACACCCGCAATTCCCTTCCCGTGAACAGATTGCGACTTTGCGCACGGCAGGGACGCTGCCGGCGGCGCAACAACAGACAATTAGCAACGGCACGCTAACGATAACGCTGCAACCGCATTCTCTGGCGCTCGTCGAAATCGCAAAATAATTTCCAGAAAGATTAGCTGCAGTTCTACCGTGATGTCGTGCCTGGCGGGCTCAATCCTGTAGCGCGGGGGTTGTCGAGCGAAATCCGGCTCGGGTCATTCCACGTTGCACTTCCGCATTCTTCATGAACTGTTCCCACACAAAACCTGTGCGGGAATTTTCTGCCATTAGTAGCGTGATGCCGACGTCTATGCCGAGCACATCCGGACTGTACCAGTTGGTGAGTGGATTAAAAGCGTCGACAAAACCGTACGTACGCCAGGCTTTGTGCACGTAATTTTCCCGAACATAGCGCAGCACGCGCAGCGTTTCCTGCGGTAGAAAAGGCAGCGAGCCACCCGCAGCACATGGAACGACGGTGCCATCGATGCGGCCCATTTCCGGTGGGCCACCCCAAGCGGTGTAACCCCTCGTGGAGTCCGACGCGCTGATGCCCCATAAATCCTCGCTGTAATCTGGAAACTGCTGCGCCAACTCCAGGCACCACAATTTGTGCACTTTGGTGGCAATCACGGAATTAGTAAAGTAGTCGGCAAAGCGGTCGCGCTTACCGCGGAAATCAAACCAGGCATGCGGGTATTGGTGCACGAAGAGCGGCGCACGCGCGCCGATATAGCGGATTCCGTTGAAATCGAAGCTGGGGCGTGACCATGCCGTCCAAGTGGATGCGGGAAGCGCATGGGTTGCCGAGCCCAGACCCAGCAGATAAATCATCATCAACTCGCTGAAGCTGTCCCAGCGGGTGTGAAGAAATCCCTTCTCAGGGGTCCAGCCCATGGAAAGAGTCTTTTTCCCTTCGAGCATCCACAGCCAATCAACCCGCTCAAACAGTTGCGTGGCCAATTCATAAATTTCGGCGTCGTCAAAATATGCGCGGCAAGTCAGCACGCCGCAAAGGAAGATGGCGGTGTCGATAGAGGAAACTTCGGATTGAAAAACCCGCTCACCATTCTGAATATTCAAGAAGTGCGCGAAGAAGCCGTGCTCGTGTTCCACGCGTGAGGCCACGAAGCGCAGCGTGTTTCGCACCCGGTCGCGAATCTCAACTCGCTGTTCCCAGCCGCGCTGATCAGCGATGCAGTGGGCCGTCAATCCAAATCCGGTTGCGGCGATACTGGCGGCATTGCGCTGATCGGGACCGTCGGCGTGGCTGCGGTCTTTCACCAAGCCAGTCGTGGGGTTCGTCTCCGTCCAGAAAAATTGGAAACTAGTCCTCTCCACCTCTTCAAGGAACTCGTCCTCTTCACGGGTAAACCGATATTTAGTGGGATCGTTTTCAAAGAGAGGAGGGCGTTCGGGACCCTGTTGTGCAGGAGCAGTCTGTGACCGTTGCAAAAACTCCGAAATAGCATGTGAGGAAGTCACGAATGGAAGGCCTGCCGCGGCTCTGGACGCGCGGTCCAGCCAGGCGCGGCGCGAGATTCTGTCGCGCATCAGCAGACACTCCGCTGGAGCTTTGTGCGAAGCACGCTGCACAGAAGGGACTGGGTTCTCCTGCTCATCGACCAGACCATTTTACGAGTTCGCCGCGCGGTGGCGCACAGAGATTCTCTACCTCGTTCCAGCAGCCTAATAAGATCAAGGACGATGGGAATTCGATAGTCAGCGGACCAGCATAAGTTTGCGCGGTTTGGGCGAGACGTTCATGCATTTATTTAGCCGCGAACATCCTGGATTTAAGGCGTATAGAACGATGAATCTTCCCCCGTGACATGCTATGTTTCGGGGGGCGTCAGGAGAACTTAGCGATGAGATTGGCGATTCGAAAATCGTTCAAGGTGCTTGCGCCGGGGAGTTCCCTGAGGCGGAGGGTGGCCTACAGTCTGGCCGTCGTCAGAGTGATCCTCGTGCCTGTGATTGTCCTCGCGGTGTACTACCTACTGGTAGTAGGACGAATCGTGGAACGCATCGTGAGCTTCGATGCGCCGGCCGCAACTCTTTCACAACAAGCCTCCATTGAGATGCTGGAGGCGCGGCGAGCGGAGCGAAATTATTTGCTGCTGTACGATCCATCGTCGTTGCAGGCGAACCGCGAATCGATCGACAAGCTGGAACAGATATTGCGAGCCATCCGGGAACTGAATGCCGCCGACCAGCCCTTGACGTCTCGCGCGCTTCAGGCTCTGCACGAATATGATGCGCAGTTCAAGGCCGCGGTAGCCAGCATGCAGCGTCCCGGAGAGGCTCCCGCAGACCGCATTCAGGCGGTTTTACAGGCATATGAGAGTGACCTTGGCAGCATCCTGAAAGGAGCCAGAAACAAACGGCGCGATCAATTGATCGAAGAACTGCGGGCGCGAATCGGATCGTTCGATACGCAAATCACAAAAACGGCACAGGAAGGCAATCCCGCGCTGCGAGAGATTACTTCGAATTTGCAGACTTCCGGCCAGGATGTGCTGCGTCTCACTTCGGAATTGGAAGCACGCAATTGGGATCGCATCGATGGCGATCACCGGAAAGCTCGCCGGCTGATCTCCCACGCGGAATGGGCACTGAGCATCGTGTCCGCGATAACGCTGCTGGTCAGCGTGTGGATCAGCTTTATCTTGCCGCAGCAGGTGGTCAGGCCGTTGCTCAGTCTTAAGGAAGCGGTCGATCACGCTGCCGCCGGCAACTATGAAATAGAGTTTGAGATTCGCGGTGAAGGCGAAGTTGTACAGTTAGCGGACAGCATCCGGGAACTGATCAGCCATGTTCGCGAACGCTACGAAGGCGCGAAATCGCTAAAGCCGGCCACCTAAATTCTTTATGCCGAAAGGGGACGCGCAAGCACGTTCAAGTGAGGTTCACCTTTGCCCATACTCATTTGGCCTCCATGATTCGGAGAGCGTGCTTGCAGGCCAGGAAGTGGTCAACGATCAATAAGCTTGTGGATGAACGAAGCCAAAAAGAGTTAAGAAAATGATTTTTGCGTCAAACGCTAGACTCCAATGGGTTAGGTAATAAAGGTCGTACTGAATTCGATGCGAGATTGAGGTGTCACTTCCACGCAGACCATTCACTTGCGCCCAGCCGGTGATGCCGCACTTCACGTTGTGACGAGACATGTAGGCTGGTATTTCTTGCCTGAATTTCTGAACGAAAAAGGTAAGTTCTGGACGTGGACCGACTACGCTCATGTCACCATTCAGAACATTGAAAAACTGAGGAAGCTCATCAAAGCTGAGGCGCCGGAGCAATCGGCCGATACGGGTAACGCGTTCGTCATGGCGTTGCGTATGCAAAGAATTCGAATTGTTTGAATCTTGAAGAAACATGGTCCGGAACTTCAACATGGTAAAACGGCGGTCATTTAGGCTTACGCGTTCCTGGGCGAATAACACAGGGCCTCGCGAAGTTAGTTTTATGAGGAGAGCGACTAATAACAGCAGTGGCGAAGTTAACAAAAGGACCAGTAGAGAAAAGACTACATCGAAAACGCGCTTGCCCAGCGCGTAGCCCACCGTATCGATTGGACAGGGACGGACGTCGAGAAGAGGGATGCCATAATAATCGAAAATGCGGTCGGGCAGAAACACTCCTTCGCCCAAATCTAAAACCAATCTGACCGGGATACACAAGTGCTGCACGACCTGGAGAAATTGTTTGGCCTCGCCTAAGCGTTCCGGGGGTAACGCGATCAACAGTTCTTTGCAGTGAAAAACGTCGACAACTTCGTCCAATTGTTCCCAATTTAAAACAGGGGCATCCAAAGAAGCCGCGGGCTGGTCTGGCAAAGCGACAAAACAAGCTACATTGCAGCGGGCCATGGAACTAGCCGTAAGGCGATCTGCCACGCCCTCTGCAAACCTGTCGGCCCCCAGAATTGCGATCGGAAATCGTCCATTGGAAGACTGCTCCATCGCATGCATGATCCAACGAAATAAGTGAATTACTATGAAGCTAAAAACAAACATTAAGCAGCAACCTACGACCACAAAAACGCGCGCAAAAATCGCAGCGCGGTAAAAGAACGCCAAAGAGAGCGCCAACACTGTGCAATACAGAGTGGCTAGAATGGCCATGCGTACGCCGGTACGGAGGGTCAAGAGCGTGGAGAGCCTATTTAAACCAAGGTGATCTACGATAAAAGCCCAAAGTAGGGTTACGAGAACGGTAAACACAAGATACGGATAAACTTCGACATCCACATAATAGAAATAGCCAGATTTGAACCGTACGTATGCGGCAACGCTAAAGGCTGCTGCAGGGACCGAAAACAATCCGATGGTGAGCCAGAACTGAATTAAATTGATCGATCGTCTAGTCATGATTCAGTCAAGCACCAAGCGACATTGATAGAAGGAAGTACGGTGGTGCTCTCAGGCAGCCAATCCATTCTCGCTACTTTGAGATGATTTGCTACAAAGGTCATTAAGTAAGTGTTCAAAGTGTAACAAGATTTTGTCCCGGCTAAGGTGGATAATTGCATAATTTCTAGCGGCCCGGCCCATCGATTCGCGCAAATCATGATTTTCTGAAAGAAATGCTACCGCTGAAGCAAAAGCATGAGCATTGCCGGGAGGTGTTATCAAACCTGTGCCCGCGAGTACAGAAGCAATTTCCGTGCCTTCGTTAGCAGTCGCAACCACCGCTCTGCCGCTCGCCATGATTCCGGTCAATTTTGAAGGCATGACCAAATCCGCCGCACCGCCCACTTGGGGCAAGAGATGGATATCAGCCAAATTAAGGAGATCGTTGAGCTTATGGCTCGGTTGAAGTGGCAAAAACAAAATGTTCTTTGCCTGGCCCGCCATGTTCACCAACTCGTTTCGGTACGGACCGTCGCCGCATATTACGAAACGGATGTCGCGTCGAGATTCCAGCAGCCGCCCGGCCTCGATCAGGATATGCAATCCCTGTTTTAAACCCATGTTTCCAGCGTAGAGTGCGACAATCGTTCCGGTAGTGATGCCAAGCTCCTGGCGCAACGGGCTGGAACTTGGGGAAGGAAAAATGTCGGCAGTATCTACCCAATTAGGAAATAAGACTGTCCGAGTTGGGTAAACCATTTTCGACATCAGTCGTTCGGTCATACGAGTGGAAATTGTAGAAACACGAGTGAATTTAGCCATCAGCCACCGCTCAATGAGATGCATCAATCGCCGAAAGTGGGGCGAGGAAAAGTCCGTCAATTGAAATGCCACGTCCACCTCGAAGTCTTGGACGTGTAGCCATGACATAGCGCCGGAAAGCCAAGCTGTAGTCAGAGTTTGGGGGATACTCGAGAGCGTAGGCTCAATCAATAGGATAAGATCCGGTTTCCAGAACACTTGAGCGAGCATAACGGGGCAATTACTCAGCGAGAAAGTTGCCAGATACAGCACCCGTCGCCATCCTCGCGGCTTTCGCGGGATCCATGTTGGACAACGAAATATTTCAAATGTGCCTCGCAACTCAGTGCTAACGCTTAATTTCTCTTTTTTGTATCGGAAAGACGAATATCCTGCAAAAACCCGCCAAGCGGGGTAGTGCGGAGGGGCAGTGACAACACGGACTGCATGCCCTCTGTCGGCAAGCCACTGCGCCATATCTCCCGTGTATTTCCCCGTGCTGGTTAGTTCTGGAGAGAAGTTAATCGAATTTATCAGGATCCGCATGGTCAGGATTTGGTGGCACTGACAAGAAGGCAATCTCCCCGGCCACGGCGATTCATAAGCCAGAGCACCGGAAACAAAAAGGCTCGCACTAGTAGCAATAAAGCGACGAGCAAAAACGGACTGCGCAATTGGCGGGTGGGCCGGCCCTCTCGGGCAAATGTTTGGGAAATGATCGACATGGCCACCCAAAGAGCGGGGGTAACTTGCCGGATTTTGATATTCGAAAACTTCGCTTGTTCAAGTAATTTCGTAATTGTTTGCTGTGAAAAATGGGAGATGTGAAATGGCACGTGCCAGTTGATCCAGTATTTGCCAAACACCGTGCGCAACCAACTGTGATTATTGGGGCAACTAATCCACACTTGACCATTTGCCGACAGCACGCGATGAACATCCGAGAGCATTTGACGGGGATCCGGAACGTGCTCCAATACGTTAGATAGAATAGCGACGTCGTAGGGAACAGAAGGGATCAAATCCCCGATCGGAGTGGTATACACCTTGTAACCACGTTCTCGCGCCTGGGCTGCGGCCTCCTCGTTCAACTCACACCCTTCGACCTCAAAACCGTTACGTTCGTAAATCCTAAGTCCTCTTCCCTCGTTACAACCGATATCGATTAGTCGACCTCTTCCCTTCTGGTCATGAAAGGAAAAGTCACCATCGAGACGAATCCACGCGCGATACAGCGACGACGCGAAAAACCATTCGCGAATGGTCGTGTAAAGCGTGCCTTGCCGCCCACCGAAGTTGTAATACGTTTCGTATAAGTACTTCAATTCACCAGGCGTCGGCACCGGAAACATCTGCTCCAGGTTGCACCGACTGCAACGCCACACATCATACTCGCCCTGAATCCCGAACCGCGTATCAAATGGGCGGACTATCAATTGAGCCAGGAGCGCATTGCAAGCAATGCAGCTTGCCTTTTCTTGTTCAAAGCCAGGAGGAGAGTTACGGGGGTGGGCGCGTAAGGTGGAAGGGTTGGGCAAAAATACATTCATGTGAGTCAGTTCGCGTAGCTGTGCTGTTAAGAATTAGAAGTAGTACACTCAGCGAATAAATCTGGCAAACAGTTCAGCGCGATCGGCGGATTGGTCCCTAACGACTTTCAAATGATAATTCCAAGAACGAAGTAATCGACAACATTCATCATGAATTTCTTTGCCGTGTGTAGCCAAGAATAGCACGGGATGGTATTTTTCAAAGCACTCCTGCGCCCCACGCAAGGCGCTGAGTTCGGCGCCCTCAATATCCATTTTAATATAATCCGGAGGAAGGATTTCCCGACTCTGTAAGAGTGAGTCGAGCGTGCTCGTCTGCACTTGAAATCCGCCGACAGTTGCAAGATGACCCATCGATCCGGTCGCTTCCGAGGCGAAAAACGCTTGACCTTGCTTGTCGCACAAGGCTAGCGCTAGAATTTTCACGTTAGTGATTTTATTGATCTCAAGGTGCGACCGCAAATACTGTACATTCTCAGGCGAAGGTTCGAATGCAAACACTTTGCCGGGAAGGATAAGTTCAGAAGCCAACAGTGAATAAAAGCCCACATTGGCGCCTATGTCGTAGAATACGCCCCCCGGTCGTACGATCCTGACAAATAAACGCTGCATTTCCGGCTCGTACAAACCGAGCCAGAAGGCGTGCCTTTGCGACCGCACGATCCATTTTTTACCGCGTAGTGGACCTCGAAGAATGCGAACGACGTAGTTTGGGGGTATTAATTTAAGAGGAAAGCGTGCGAGGCGGCCCAAGAACGTATTTGACGCAAGAAATGAAGAGTCCAGCATATTTAATTTGCTAACTGATTATAGATCCTCAAACATCCGGACGATCAGAGTAAGCTATTTGCGCATTCCGTCACGCAAACTGGCAGACTGGCATTTTTCTGATCTGCGGCAATCTTAAAGATTATTTTGCCTTCGCCAGAACTCAATTACCTTCGCCAATCGGAACTGGATACTTTGCGGAAGGTAAGGTCAATCCTTTCTCCAAGCGGAAGATGAAGATCAGAGGGTATGCTAGAAGCAAAATAACGAAGCTATCCTCAATAGTAGACCGAGCCGCCCATATCGATAAAACAAACAACAGAGGGGACAATAGTCCGTGTTTGGCTTGCTTCTTTGCGGCCCACACCGTCAGGAATAGCATGGCTAGCGTTAATAAAGGGAAGAAGAACACCGTTGCTGGGCCGAAATTGGCATACATCTCTCCGAGCGCCGTGGCGTTAAGGCTAGTCTCCTCTCCCGGGAGGTAAACGCTGGCCAGAAAATCCGTGAAGTTTCTCGGCTTGTGGGGATATAGGAACCTCGGAACTGGGGAAGTGACGGCGCGGCTGTATGACATTCCGTACAGATACGGGATGCGGACACCAAAGTCGTTTGAAATGTGCATGAGCAAGAGCGCATCCATTCCTTCGGTTACATCCATAGTCGCATTCACTATCGATCTCATTGGGCGACCGCCATACTCCTCTTGGACCGCCGTATCCAGCGAATCAGGAATGGTGGAAATATCGCGCCGGACAGAAGCCCACAAACTGAACAGCAGGATGACGGCGGGAGATAATAGAACCATTCCGACCAGTATCTTTCGCCGACCGTAAATCCAGCAAGACGTGAGAAATCCCAGAAGATAACATGCGAAAAATATCCGATTGCCAGCCATGGCAATCTCAAGCAGGAAAAACAGGAATATTAAACAGGAGAACTTCCATTTCGCACCGTGGTGCTTTAACGCTATCGCGGTGTACAAGGTAGCGGCGCTTGTAAACACGATTTGATTAACCAAAGAAATATGTTCGAGCAACACAAAGGAATCACCGTACTGCGAAACCAACTCTTCATTGCGGTGATACCAGTGAGAAACCAAAAAAGTATCCAGGCCTCCCACCAACCGGACCATGATCACCCAGTCCACGACGGAAATCGCCATGGTCGTCAATATGGCTCTTTGCAAGATCGGCCGTGAGACTACTGGCAGTTCCAAATCTTCTTGAAAGGAAGCGGACCAAAATAAGAACACAGCCATACAACTCATCATTAATGACGTCCAGACAAGAAGATAAGGCAATAGGAACTTGCCGGATGTGAAGTCGATGCTTCCCCACTCTTGCCCGACATCAAGCTTTGGCGGCAATACAAATCCGCCGTTCAAAACGATGATTGTCAAGGGGACAAGAAGGAAAAATGCCAGCCCGGCAAGCCACCCCAGAAGTGGATTTAGTCCACTCGAGGTCTTCAATACTTTCTTGAAAACTAAGATGTAGACCAAGACCAACGGAATCTGAAGCAACGTATAGAGAAGTCTCATGAATGTGACGTAAATTAAGTCTGGTCAACCCTGACAATACTCTCAAAAAGTTGCAAATACTGCCGGGCCGAGCTTTCCCAGGAGTAACGTCCGATGTGTTTCCGGTTATGCGCTATTTGGCCCGCCCGAGTCATCTCGTCTTCCCAACACCGCAAAATAAGATTCGCCAGTTCCTGTTCATTTAAAGGGTCGAAAAAATTCAACTGCAGTGTTCGTCCAAGTTCCTCATTGGGAGGTATTCGTGAGGCGAGAACTTGTGTATTGGCAGCTGCGGCTTCGAGAATCGGCAGGCTGTTAGATTCGTGAAGTGAAGGCATGACAAGAAATTCCGCTTTTTGGTGAAGCGCCACGATATCCCGGAAGTCCACGGTACCGAGATAGTGTACGTAACTCATCGATTGAGCATTTAAATAAGAGAAGATTTGTGAGGCGGCAGTGTATTCCCCCCCTGTCAGCACCAGTGGAATCTGCACTCCTCGCGTTGCTTCAAGATGTTTCAAGGCTCGCAGCAGCGTTAAATGGTTTTTGTGTGGCCACAGCTGAGCCGGAAAGAAAATAAATCGCTCGGGGATTCCGAAGCGGGCACCCAGGTAAGCTGTATCAACCGGTTCAGCGAAATCCTCGACACGGACGCCTTCCGGAATGACGGCAATCTGCTCCGGGCTAACACACCTGAAATGCGTAAGAAGATCTGCCTTTATAAACTCGCTGCTGGCCTGGAAGAAATCGGCATGTTGCGCGCTAAGTCCATAAGTGATTTTTCGACTGAGCCTTCTCGGCCAGTTAAAAAAATTGGGATAATGCACATGCTGTAGGTCATGCATGGAGAGTACCGTTGGTTTTTTATTGTCAAAACTTTGTAAGACTACTGACGGGGTGTAAATGATGTCGTTATCTTCGTCCATCAGGCGCCGAATTTCGCGAAAAACCACATTGCTAGTCGATGCATACACTCTCTCGCTGAACGAAAGGAGAGAGGCCCGGCAGAAATTCTTGTTGCGAGAGATTGTCCGGTCATCGAGCTCAACGAGCTGTACATTTTTTCTGTTCTGTAACGAATCGAATAGCCGCCTATTGTAGGTTGTCGCATATAAACGGACGTTATGTCGCTCATTTACGTTCGCAATTCCGTCCAGCAATCCCCGCGCAAACGTGGTGAGTCCACCAACGAAGAGCGGATCGAGATTGAGACAGTTAACTCCGACGCGCATAGAAACGCCGGATTTGGTCGATAACTCGAGACTGGTCGGCCTCCGTCAGGCTGTACGACGATGGTAGGGAAATCCCCTGACGGTAGATAGCTTCACTGACTTTATAGCTGCCTTCCGACAGCTTGATGTGTTTTCCGTCTGCATAACAAGGCTGCTGGTGTAATGGGAGAAAGAAGCGTCGCGTTTGAATATTCTGCAAGCGCAAGAACGAAGATAATGCCTCTGGATCGTCACAGAGGAATGATGTGAACCAGAAAACCGGTTCACATCGAGGATCGATGTACACCGGGCGAAAGTCGACCAGGGCCTCAAGTTCACGCACATAATGGTCGTGTATTGCCAGCTTTTTGGCGATCACGGCCGACAGTTTTTTCATCTGGGCGACCCCGATTGCAGCTTGCAAATCCGTAAACGAGAAATTGAACCCTATTGTTTCGTGAACATAAGTGCCTTTGCCGTCGCGCCCGTAATTTTTGAGCCGGTAAGCGGCTTTCGCGAGAGCATCGTCGTTCGTCAAGATAATGCCACCCTCGCCACAAGTAATCGTTTTGTTTCCATAATAGGAAAGAATACCAATGTCTCCGAAGGTACCCACGTGCTGCCCGTCATAACGCACACCGATACCTTCGGCGGCGTCCTCGAGCACTCGGAGTCCATGGCGTTGGGCGAACTCGATTACCTCGGGCATGTTCGCACTCTGTCCATATAAATGAACCGGCATCACTGCCTTTGTTCTGGTGGTGAGAAGGTCCTCGGCACGCGCGATATCGATACAAAAAGTATCTTGGCGAACCTCGCACAGGACTGGCACGGCTCCCGCCAGGATCACGGCGTTAGCGGAAGCTATAAATGTGAAATTAGGGACGATGACTTCGTCCCCAGCTCCGATACCTAAAGCCTTTAAGCTGGTAAACAAGGCCATGGTCCCATTGCAAACAGCAATAGCGTGTTTAGCGCCGGTCAATTCCGTGGTAGCTCGCTCGAATTCGCGAGTGAGCTCGTGCTCTATCAGGAAAGTCGAATCGATAACCCTGGTCAGTTCACGCAACTCGCTTTCGTCCACCCAAGGCTCGATCTGGACAATCAGCGCCTGCTCAGCGCGCTGCAGAAGGTTGCTCATTCCGGGAGGTTCATGGGTTCGGTTCGGTCCGGTCACAATAGTTTCCAGAAGCTCTGCAATGTACCTGTTTCACCGGATACTACGTTCACGACTGGCATATGCTCTATAAGCTTAATTCGATCGTTCCCGCGAGCGAATGTCAGCTTGCCCGCCATATTCCTTGACTCTCGAAACTTACTTGTGAAGTACACGTCTTCCAGCTCTTGTGCTTTAAATTCGCCGGCAATGTCCGCACGAATGAAAAAGGCGTTATGCGCCCATATATTCGACCCAATCAATAAATAGCCTTTTTTTTTCGCAAGATGATGCAGCGCACCTAATGAAGCACCATAATACAAATTAGAGTAATGTAGCGGAGTTCTTTGGAAGTCTTCCTGATAGGGTACTGAAATCGGTTCCAGACCGAAGAGACTGTTGTACTCTACAATTACAATCCGCGGACGAATGGTCGATGATATCGCCTCCCATATCCAATAGTCATTCCCATCAATATCGATTGACATCAAGCCCAAATCTGCATCGAAACCCGAATCTTCGAGCAAGGAATTAATATTCCCCCGCGTGATCCAGGTGCGTTTGGCCTGCAGGTCGTACTGCCAGTAGATCTTGTCCTGTTGGATATAACGAATGTCAGCGGCACTTGCATCGAGCACCATTCCTTGCCAGTGATCGTTTATGAGCAGGAACCGAGTATTGCTCTCCGTAAAATTCTCCACGCCGAATTCGATAAATGTCTTATTCTTAATAGGCAGCTTGTGAATTAAATACTGAATGATTCCGTCTTCATCAAATTGCGAAAAGACCTTGAAACCAACGCGCCGGAGGTCCGTATTGGCCGGCAGAGCCGCCACCTGCCAAGCCATCTGCTTGCCCAAGAGCAACAACGCGTTTTCAGTGAAATCCCTCTCCCGCTTATATGTCTTGTATATCGACTTCGCCCGTTCCCTAATCAACGGTCGCTCTCCACGATTTTTCTTTCTCCTGTGCCGCGTGTGTGGTTTACGACTGTTTCACCACTTGCCGATTGGCCCTGAGTTTGTCTAGAAATTGGCGGACAAGTTTTTTTGGCAAGGACGATCGGCACATCTTGCGAATTTCGGCAGCCATCCGAGGGTCGGGTTCAAGGGCATCTGGGAACAAGTATTCAGCTGTCCCCGCAGGCGCCAATTCAGACTGCCTTGCCGCACCCGGACGACTATGGACGCCCGAGCCGTCGAGACCAATGTTGTAAACTTTCGGTTGAATAGATAGCAGGGCCAGGCCGCCGCACCTGAAGTGGGTATAAGCCCAACGTATCGCCCATGAGTCGATCTGTCCGGTCATCTGCAAGTCCAGCATGCGCGAGAGATCTTCTCCGCCGCGATTGAACAATCGTCGGCGATGTTTGTCTACGCGGAAAGCCTCGTAATCCTCGACCGCCCAATCGGCAGCTTCCCACCGATCGACCCAAGTTGCCCATCCCCAAGAACTGCTACGGTAAGAACAAAACGCATCGTACCGATAGTCATTCGGTGACTCAAGCGCGAAATTAAACCCACTCGCGGAGAAAATTCGAGGATCGTTGGCGTATCGCTCAAGCGCACAGTTCATAAACGTTAGGAAATCGCTGCCCGTAAGTAGGTCGTCCTCGACCACGATGATCCTACCAACCGTCCCGCAGATCTGCGTCACCCCATCAATAACGGAATTTGCCAACCCCAAATTCTTCTCACGCGTGATAACAAGTACTGATTTGAAACCCTCAATCGAGGAAATTAGTTGACGGACTTTCTGAACACCCGAAACGGCGGCTTTGTTCTTTGGAGCGTCGGAAAATACAAAAAGGTCGCTCTGTGCCGCCAGTTCATTGCGCCTCAGTGAATCGAGAGTTTTTTGGGTGTGTTCGGGGCGGTTATACACGAACAAAGCGACAGGCGCGAAATTTAGTCCATGAGAGGGGAATATGGGCACCGCACGTGAACACCAGGCGTTCACAGCTACAATTTCCCTTCAACGGGCAGTGGATGGGGGTTGAGCGTTCGGCGGTCGTGACGCGCTACGAAGTATAAACTTGAAAGGAGAGCAAGACTGTAGGCGGCCCCAGAAAGAATCATCCCGTATACCGCTCCTTGAAGTCCTAGGTGGATGACGAGTGGGACCCCCAACACAAAGGTTGTCACTCCGCTGATTATATAAGCGAAAAAAATTAACTTCGGTTTTTCAGCAGCTTTTAAGGCACCGTTGACGGTATGTCCGATGCCTACAACCACCGGAAGAAACGCTAGAATCGGCAACAGTGAAGAAATGTTGTCGAATCTACTGCGGTACAGGAGGTGCATCCCCGGCCGTCCCCAAAAAAACACGATGCCTACAAATCCGCAACTGACCAGAAACCAGCCGGAGCAGTATGTTTTCCACAGTGGGACTAGACCGGCCATCCGCTGCATAGCGTAACGTGAACACATGACCGGCAGCACCACCATTGACATCGCGGCAAACAACTGATCCATTGGCAGCACCACGTTATACAATGCGCGCAAATTGCCAGTTTCTTTGACCGAAAGCAATACGGCCGCTAACCATAGATAACCTTGCATAGTTAGTTGAAACACAAGTGCAGTCAATAACACCCAGCGGGAATATTTCCAATGCTCATCCCAGTATGTCGGCTCAATCTCGGTAAAGTCTACCTTAGCTTCAGAAAAGTGCAGTTCCTTCAGCAGGACAAGTCCGGCGATAATCCACGATAGCGCAATCAACATAAATCCCCAAAAACCATCTAGCACGCCGACCCGCACGATAATCCACAAGAAAACGATACAAGTACAAAAGAAAACCATTGAAAATTTGGCCGCAAGATCTGGACGACGTCGCAAATAAAAAATTCGCCGCACGAACGTCGCCGTCAGAAGAATACCGCAGGTCAGCGCCATGCCAAGAGCGGTACGGGATGCAAGAGCAGGTGCCGTGGATGCCAATACTCGCCAGAGAAGCGAGAGAAATACTGTCAGACCGAGTCCGAGAAGAATATTAGTGCGCCAGAGAAGCCGTACGTAGGCTGGAAAGTGCCTTTGATATCTGCCGGAGCCATACACTGTGAAAGTCTCAAGGATGGCGGCGTTGTGTAGACCCGCGAGGAAAGTAAACACAGAATAGGACAAGGCGAAAATACCGTATTCGTATTTAGATTGCGTACGCGCAAGTATCACATTCACCAAAAACATTCCACCAACAGCGAGCACCTGATCGGTTATTGTCAGGCCCGCCTGACGGATACGTGTCCAAGAAAGAAGTTTGACGACCGACGTAACAAAATGGAGCCTATCGTGCGCCAAGCAAGACTCCTGGTTTCCCTGAATAGCCAGAAAGATCGTTTAGCCGCATCGAAAAAGCATGCACCTAAGAGATAAACCTCGCGGTTACTGTAACGTGACCAGCCGGAAAGCGCATTTGCCATTTTCGGGATGGCCTGGGTCGCCACTGAACTAGGACATCGTACCGACTCATCCTTGGCGACGAGCGAGCCGCATCAAAATCTTGCGTCTAATCGAAAGCGGTCCTGCACCGTTCGGCGTGTCGGCGAGGACCCAGTCATTAACTGTTCGAAAGACGTCCTGAGCAAATAGTTTTCCAGGGTCGTCGGCGCCCGTCTGATTCCACTGCATGTGCGAATACACTGTCATCATCGCAACACCCAAAAACACAACCGCTGTAATACACACAATTAGCAAGCGTGGAGGAAACGATTTCCTTTCGGGCACACGGGCCGCATCCAGAACCTTGATGCTGGGGATTTCTTTGGCTTCCTGGACTTTAGCGAGTTCGTACTGCTGTGTGAGCGTTTCAAACACCACTTCCTGAATTCGGGTACGGCGATAAAGATCTGCGTAGGCAACTCCCAGGAGCGGAAGTTCGCGAATGGAAGGATAAATACCTGGAGGAGAATCTGACTTTTGATCCGGATCCCCAAAACCCTTACCGCCAAGTTTAGTGAGCTGCGATTGAAGTTCGGAAATGCGCGCTTGTACGGCACGCACCCGGAAATTACTCGTCGTGTAGAGCTGTTCCAACCCCTTCAATTCAGACTGCGCCGCAATCAGTTGACCTTGCAGAACGGAAGCGGCCTCAACCATTGCTCGTCCCTGTTCCTTAATATCAATTGCCGTATTCTTGCTGGCAAATTGGCTAAATTTCTGTGAGGCGTCGTCAAGGTCGCGCTTCACTGCTATGAGCCTTTCTTCAAGGAAAACGCGTTCGCGATGGGCGGCAGAGGTGGAAAGCTCTATAACCAACTGGTTTAGTTCCCCGACGTAGGCCTGGCAAATGGCTGCCGCGCGTTTCGGATCGCGATCCGTTACCGTAATCGAGATGATCCCGCTCTTTCGGTCCTCAGAAAAGGTCGTGTTCTCTGCCAGCTTTTTTCGTGCATCTTCCTCGAGCTTGACGGAATAAACTTTCTTCAGTTCAAACCTTTCACTAAGTCTATCTTGAACCGTCTTGCTACTTAGCACCCCCACAAAGAGCGCCCCAGAACTCTTCATGCCGAGCAAGTCTCCCGCTATCGCGCCAAGACCTGCAGGCCCACCCTTACTCGTTAATGCCGTTAGCATCGTGAGCCCGGAGCTCGATTGGTTGTCCGGGGGCATAAGTTCTACATTGGACTCGTATCGCGACGGAATCAAAAATGCCAAAATACAGCCAATTACAAGTCCCACGGCAAGGGCCTTTGCCAAGAAGCGCCGGTTCAACCAAAAAAGATTCAAGCGCTGGTATAATTTCACGCGGTGAGGGGTGAACACATCGTTCACATCCACGTCGGCGGCTACCAGTGAGCGGCGGTCTTCAAGATGTGGCTGCGATTTCACGAACGACAATTTTCACTCCCTCAGGCTAAAACTTAAGCTTTACGCGCCACGCTGATGGCTCCAGCTTAATGGATTTTCACTGTTAGTCCTTATTTATATCGTGCCGCGCGTCATCAGTTTACCGCTTTTTCAAACCGCCAACGGCTTGGCCAAAAATTAACTTGCAACGATGCGCTAACGTCCGACTGTTGTCCTTTTCGGATCACGGGAAAATTCCAAGTCTCGTATTGCAATTTGGCGGAAAAACTAAAATCAGAACTCGTCCAAATGTCTGCCTGCACACCACCATCGGTCAATGTTCCACCTCCAGGCAATAATTCTTGGCTAACTTTCTGGTGGCGAAAATTAGCCTGAATGCGGCTCTTTGGAGTGAACCAATAATTCGACCACGCCTGTCCTCCTTGTCCGTCGCGGCCAACCCAACTGCCGATCAGGTGGTCGTTATTTGTATATCCCCCTCGCCATGTCGCATTATAGTAAAAATAGCCGCAGCAAATCCTACCGCCCAAGGGATTGTCGGTGTAACTGCCCTCCACGCGAAAATCCAATTTTGGCACCATAGGGACGTGGGAGAGGTACAAGCCGGCGTGCCAAACCGAACGGTCCGCGTATGCGACAGGCGAATATTGATCCTCTGTAAATCCATCAGCGTAAAAGCTAAGCCACCGACGGGCGCCGGGTATACGATATTTTAAATCCACACCCGAGCGGCGATCTCCCGGCTTATTGGCGCTCCCCGGGTTTCCATTGCCGGCCGAAAACAGACTGCGCAGAAAAGTATGCACGGTTAAAGGATAGCCGGGCCCACCGTAGATTACGGTTCTAGAGACCGCAAATTCCAAGTTAGGAGAGGGCTTAAAGCTTAGCTTTTGACCGTGAATGATTGGCTGTGGATTGTATGACTGGCCAAATTGTCCGACAAGACCCATTGGGCTCAGCAGAAATTGCTGCCCAGTGAGTTGCCCCAGAAAAAATTCTACCCGCATCGGTCCAAGCCAACCCAAAATGCTAGGTAGTTTGAATGGGGAAACGCGATCGATACGAAACATATTTATGGGCGCCGAATTATCGCTGAACATCATCGGGCCGCCTTCACCAGCACCCCACCAATGACTTTGCTGGCCAAAAGTGACTTGAAAATTATTAAGATTCAGCCCTGCGTATGCGTCAAGCAATTGGAGGTGATTTACTGAAGGAAACCGCGTTGCCGGAGGAACCGCTGGTACGATCGGCAAAGCAAGTTCGGCAATCACCTCACGGGCAGATTGCGGCAGCGGTGTGGCCGAGGGCGAGTGCTGCACTTCGGCACGCACGTAGCCGACCCATCGACCATATGACGTCCAGGCAGAAAATCCCCCAATAGCGTTGAATCCCCTCTGATATGGACGCCCGTAATCATTTACGATTGTTTGCCCGAACACATAGCCATTCGTAAGTGGTGTCCGAAATATCCCAGTACCTCGCGCATACACAGATTCGATACGCACGCGCAAATTGGCAACGTTGGTCTGTTCGAGCTCTTCTCTGAATTCATTTTCCACAACTCTGTAGATCTGTTCCGCCTGTTCGCCGCCACCACTAGCCTCAAGCTGATCGCCCGCCTCGGAGACCAAACGCGCGCACTCGAGACGCGTCCATGGGCGCATCCCTTCAAATCCACTATCGATTACGCCAAGCGCTATAAGCCGATCGAGAGCTGGATAGACCCAGCTATCAAGTGGGACGTAAGGTGAGCCTTGATTTGCTGGGGACAGATCGCCATCTCCCCACACGATCTCGCCGATGGAGCGCCATTCTCCGCCACCCAAATCTGGATTGTGATGGCGCCGGTAAACATTTTGCGCGACGAGGTTTCCAATCAGGCTTCCGATGAATACATCTGAAGGAAAATGCTGATGCCCGCGCAAGCGCGAATAGGTGACCAGCGAGGCCATTCCGTAAGCGGCTAGCTTTGGCAATGGGCCGGGATATTCATGCGCGATAACCCCGGCCACCGCCCAAGCGGCAGCCGCATGTTCTGACGGGAATGACGTTCCTCCCTGGAAAAACGGGCCACTGCCATCGCCCTCAAACGGGCGCTGCCTGCGCAAAGAATATTTCATCGCCTCGATGGGAATCAGGCTGGCGACCGCGGCTTCACCGGCCAGAAATCCAGTTTCCCGCCAGTGTTCATTGTGCGCCGGATAGCTCAACAGAAAAAGCCCGCCAGCACCGCCGACCAGCGCCGCGATTCCAGCGTTAGAAAGAGTTTTATAGTGATTGATGGTTTGGGTATTCTTTGAAAGATGGGTGCTGAAATCGCGGTCTGTTACGAACAATCCCGCCGCTAAACCGCTGGCCGGCACCAGCCAGTCGACATCGGAACGGCGAACGTGGGCGGGACTTGTCCAAATTGCTTTCTGATCGATCAAGAAATCTTTCGTCAAACCTCGCAAGCTATGGTCAACGGCCGACGGGTCGGAGCTCAAGTCGAGTGTTTCAGATCGTGGCTGTCGCTTCCTTTTCTCGTTCATCTTTTCATCGGAGGCGGCACGATTCAGTGTGGTTGTCCCGCCCCCAGCTTCCTGCGGCCGTGCAGCGGCTAAGGCTGCCGGGCTAATACCCAGGAGACCCGCAATCAACGCGCAAGAAAAAAGTGCAACTCGGAAGTTATGCATTACGGATGAATGTACGCCACTGCCAACGCGGCCGACGCGGCCAACTGTCCAGCCTGGAAAAGATTCTGCCAATTTTTCGTGCCAATGCGCGGCGCAACTTCCGGTACGACGATCGAATCGCCCGGCCTCAACGAAGCGCTCAAAGGATCGCCAGACCAAAACCCCGAATTATTCTTGGATGCCAGCACCGATCCATCGGCCCTGATCACAAAAACAGCTTTCTTGTTGGCGAGCTGCGTTAATCCGCCCGCTTGATTCAGGTACCATCTCGCGCTTCTGCCCGGACGGTAACTTACGGCAGTTGGGTTGAACACCTGCCCATTCACGGTGACGTAATCCGCCCTCTTCGGAATAATCAACACGTCGCCGTCACGCACGACCACATCGGACGTCGTATTCCTCCACGCGTGGAGGTCCTCACGCAGGCGAATAACCACTCGACCGATCGGCGGATTCAACTGCAATTGACGCAGTGTTGTCTCAGTTTCTCCGATGGCCGTCAGCTTGGCGTTTTTCTGATCGGCATCTGTTTCGGGGAGCGCTTTTAAGTGAACCTGCTCCTCCTTCAGCCGGCGAACCATTTCCGCGCGCGCATTCATTTCCAATTCACGGACTTCCCGCCGCATCAACACGGCGCCATAGGGATACGCATGTGAGCTAAATCCCCCTGCGCGTTCAAGCACGGAACTGATTTTTTCTCCAGCACGAATTCCAAACGGCCCAGGGTGCTGCACTTCGCCGCGCACCGTGATGGTGGCCCCAACGTCGGTCCATCCGGGATTTTGCGGAATGGTCAGCACGTCGCCGTCCCGCAACAATTTGTTGGCATCTGCATCACCGCTGGATGCGGCCGACAATGCGATGGAGAGATTTTCCGCCCGGCCATGCTGCGGATCACCCGCAGGATACCTCGTCAGATTTGCGTTCTCTTGATCAGCCGTTCGCGTCAATCCCCCGGCAACTTGAATCAAATCTTCCACGTGCATGTTCGTGGTTAGCGGGTAACGGCCGGGCTTGGCCACTTCTCCCTTTACGTCCACAACTGCCGGAGCCACCCGGGCCACGTTGCGATGAATCAAGAGCCGATCGCGCGACTGCAGCGGGACATTGTCCGCGGGATTGCCAGAGAGAGCAGCGCCCAGATTGACACTCAATATTTTCAGCGTGCCATCCGGCTGGGTTCGGAACAGTTGAGCCGAATCGAGCGCCGCATCAGGTGTAACACCTCCCGCCAAGTAAATCGCGTCGCGCAAATGTACTTGTCCAGACGTCGCATACTTTCCGGCAGAGCGTACTTCCCCACCAATCCACACCTGCGGTGCCGGCTCGAAATCGTACCGTCCGAAAATCCGAATGGTGTCATGAGCTTGCAGTTTGGGCGCTGTCGCAGGATCGGCCAATGCCGCAGCAAGATCAAAGCTCTCGACGCTTGGGCGATAATCTGGCGCATTCAGTCGCACAATTTCCGCGTAATGACCCGCGGGCTCCGGTAAGAGATCGCCGTAGGACCGAATCAGATCCGTGAACTTCATTCCTTCCGCATACGAATAGCGGCCCGGACGAAGAACATGTCCCTGAAGGTAAATTGCACTTTCGTTGTAAGGCGCAATCGGAAAAATGTGAATTTGATCGCCATCCTGAATTTTGAAAGTGCTCAATTGTTTCGCAATCGCTTCCGTGTCGGCGCTTGCGGAAACGTCCACGCTTAGCATGGTGCGTTTTTCGTGAGCCACCAATCGCTGAACTTCGATGTGCTGCAGAGCTGCGGCTGGCAAAATCCCACCCGCCAAATCCAGGGCATCGGCCAGGTTTTTTTCACCTTTAACCTCGTAAATCGCCGGACGGCGAACCATGCCTTCGATTGTTACCTGAGGGCCCATGGGGGCCACGAGGAGACTATCGCCACTCTCCAGGTGCGCCATTTCGCTGCGCACTCCGTGCAGCAACAGATCGTAAACGTCCACATCCTCTATGAGTTTGTTCCCGCGATAATGCTTTATCGTGCGCAGCGAGCCGCGCTCGGAAATACCGCCAGCAGAAAACAACGCATTAAGCGGAGTAGATAACGAACTGATATCGTAGGCGCCGGGCTGCGCCACATCGCCCACCACATAAACGCGCACGCTCCTTAAACGCGACAGCGAAACATCGGCCGACACGTCGCGATAATTCGCACGCAATACCTTTTGCACGGTCTGCTGGACTTCCGAAAGGGTGCGCCCACTTACGAGGACCGGGCCGGATTCTGGCAATGAGATACGCCCTTGTCTATCCACCGTGCGAGAAATGCGTTGTGAAACTCCACCCCACAAATCGATCGCCAAGCCATCGCCCGGGCCAACCACATAATCAGACCCGGCAGGCAAGTCGATCGGAAAATCTTCTAAATCCGAGTCTTCATTGCGAAATACTTCCAGGCCAAATCGTTCCAGCGGCTTCTGTTTGGTCGAAGCTTGTACATACATGTCATATAACGAAGGAATATCCGCGTACGGATTAGCTCGATGGACCATCGAAACCGGGGATGAATCTATTGGCGCATTTCCGCGCATCTCCCTAAACCACCGGGTCCGGTCATAATTGCGTTGGCGAGTATCCAGTGATCCACTATTTCGGACACCGGACGACAGCGAACCACCAAGCGTTCCTCCCATGCCTCCCATCGAGCTCATTGATCCAATATCCAACGGTAGGGAAAGCCCCAGGTCACCTCCGCCTAATCCCTGCGACGCAGCCATCATTTGTGCGATCCTGGAATTGCGGCCTTCTGAGTTTCCTTCTTCTCCGCTGCCTGCGCCCGGTCCTGATCGATCGCTGCGCAGGGAGGACAATTGTTGTGATCCCATTGCGCTGTCTTGAACTCCTAGGCCCGTGTCCGATGATCGTCCCCCCGCTCGAAGCACTGGAGAAGATGAGCCTGATGGCATTTGTAAAGGACCGGAAGGCGTTCCTTGATCCTGAGGTTGCAGGCTTTGATTTCCGTTTGACCAACCTGCGCCGCGTCTTGCTCTTCGCGGAGTGGACCCGAGGCAATCCTCACGCTGGTCGTTATCGCAATTGTCCGAAGCTGCCTCCGTAGCCGCTTTTTTCCGTGCGGCATCTATTTCAGCATCTTCCTGCGCCTCCACTTGCACCTGGCGGTGCGCGCGTTCCTTCAAAATTAAATCTCGCTCTTTGCCGAGCTCCGAATCCGCATTAAAGCTTGGGAGCAAGTATCCGTAGCGTTGCACCAGCCGAGTTGCGAGCGAACGGAATTTCATATCCTGCTCGAGACGGTCGAAAATCGCTTGGTCAGTGAGCGATGCATCCTCTACAATCTGCCCATTATCCGTAGCTTCCTTGATCGCCAATCGCTTCAATTCAACGAGCAGGCCGGTATCCTTTATAAGCACTTCTTGAATCTGTGCAGCGGCCGCAGCCAGATGCTCGTAGTTCTCATTGGCAAGATCCGAAAGCTGAGGAAGCCGGCGTGAGTTCCCGGAGGTATTTTCCTGCGCGTACCTCTGACTCTCGTTCGATTGCTCCTGCGCCTCAAGCGAGTAGCAGGTCGTAAGCAAAACAAGAATAGGGATAAAAATCGCGAGGAACATTCCTCGCCGCGAAACAACTTTCCCAGCCGCTACTTCGGTCTGCGCCATAATTGATCTCCGCCCCCGCGGGCATTACGTTTCAAAGCAAGTAGAATGCCTCGCTCGGAAGCTCAATAATACTGCAACGAAGGTAAAATAGAAGTTTACCTGAAGGCCGCAATTTCGAAGCAGTGCCAGGCACTCGCGCAACGGCGTGCAGTACGTTGCCAAACATTTCGTCTTTAAACCCGCGGTACTTAACAGCCACCTATAAAGATGATGGAGCATCTTAGAACAATAGCCGGGAACTTGTAGCTTCCAAGATACTCGAGCTTCGGAGTTAGCACTAATCTGTTTTGCGCAATCGGAATACTCTGTATC
>CAXMLS010000150.1:0-3704 GCA_964194235.1 uncultured bacterium
TTTACAAGTTATGGCTCGTGGTGTTCTTGTTGAGCGGCTTAATCGCAGGCCGAGCGTACGGCCAGGGCGGCGCCACCGGCGCTGTCAGCGGCGTGGTTGTGGATGGTAGCGGCGCAAGCATCGCTGATGCCGAAGTGCAAATCGTCGACAGCCGCACCGGATTGCTCGCCCGCAAACTATCCTCTGGAACCGATGGCGCTTTTGCCGCAACACTCGTGCCGCCCGGCACCTACTACGTCGTCGTCAATAAGTCCGGCTTTGCGCAAGCCCGCGCAGACGGCATTGAAGTCCACGTCACCGAAACAACGCGCCTCACCATTCCCCTGAAGCCCGGCGAAGTCACTGAAAAAATCGAAATTTCCGCCCAGGTCACCACCGTCGAAACTACCAACGCCGCTACCGGTGAGTCCATCGGCACCGCCACCATCCGCGAGCTTCCTCTCGCCACCCAGAATTATCAGCAACTTCTTTCGCTGTCTTCCGGTACCCAGAGCGAACTTAACGCTTCCGCGCAACTCGGTCGTGGAAATGTCCGTATCATCGTGAACGGTCAGCGTGAAGACAATAACAACTACTTGATTGAAGGGATCAGCTCGACCGACTACAACGTGTCCCAATCCACGAATGTGCCGCTTCCCAATCCCGACGTCATTCAGGAATTCAAAGTCCAAACCTCTCTTTACGACGCCAGCCAGGGCCGCAACGGCGGCGGCAACGTCAACGCCATTCTGAAGTCCGGCACCGCCAAACTCCATGGAGACGTATACGAATATTTCCGCAACGACAAGTTGAATGCTAACGAATTTTTCCTTAATGCCGCTGGCGCTCCTCGGCCTGCCGTGAAGCAAAACATTTTCGGCGCCAGTCTTGGCGGCCCGGTTATCAAGCCTTCATTGGGATATTTCTTCGTCAACTATCAGGGCACGCGCCAGCGCAGTGCTCTTTCGCCCGGCACCCAGATTAACAATCCCGCATTTCCCATTTTGCCTGCCGATCGTTCCGCTGCGAATCTCAGCGCGATCTTCAGCACGCCCGCCACCGCTGCCACTGCCGCGAATCCGGCTGGCTGCCCCGCGGTCCCCATTTCCGTGGACCCCGTGCTGCAATCGCTCTTGAATTTTAAAAGCAACCAGTTCGGCGGCGACGCCAACGGGTACTTGATCCCATCGCTTGCCGGCACGCCCGGTGTAAACGTGAATCCCGATACTTGCTTCGTCAGCCTGAACACCGCGCCCTTCATCACCAGCCGTCCGGGCAAATATACTGACGACCAGTTCACCGCCAACTGGGATCATGAATACCGTAACGCCCAGGATAAAGTCTCCGCGCGTTTCTTTTTCTCGAACGCCGAATCCTTCTTGCCTTTCGGCGCTGGTGGCTTGCAGGCTTCTCTTGGCGGAACTCTTGGCAGTAGCATTTCCGCCACCGATCTGAATTTCCCCTACGATCTTCCCGTGCGCGGGCGTTTTTTCAGCGTTGCTGAAACTCATCTCTTCTCCCCTGCGCTCGTGAATGAATTCCGTTTTGGCTATGTGCGCATCGACTACAGTCTCGTAAACATCGCGCCAGTCACCGCCTCGGACGTCGGAATTGTGCGCCCAACCAATAACATCACCTCTTCCATCTATAAATTTACGTTGTTCGGTTCCGGTTTCCAGCTTGGCCCCACTCCTCCAGCCGATCAATTCCAGGTGCAGAATAATTACAATTTCCTGGACACCGCCAGCTGGGTGAAGGGCGCCCACATTTTCCGTTTTGGCGGCGAATATACCCGCGTTAATCTCAATAAGCTTTTCCCGCAGGTTTTCAATGGCCAGCTATTTCTTTTCAACTCTCAGGGCAATCCCGGATCAGCCACCACGCCCAGCGTCGGCGGCTTGACCGATTTCCAGAAATTGCTCGAAGGTGCTCCTGACGGCAGCTTTGGTGGCGGCGGTGTTTTCGATCACCAATATCGCACCAACGATTTTGCGTTCTTCGCGCAGGACGATTGGAAGGTCCGCCCGAATCTAACCTTGAATCTTGGCCTGCGTTGGGAAGAACTCGGCGCTTTTAAAGACAAAGCCTGCCATATCGGCAATCTCGATCAGGACCTGGCCAACAGCGGCCAGTATCCGTTTGTCTATGGCCTGTGCGTACGCAAGCTGAATATCCCCGGCTTGAATGCCACTGGCAGCGATTCCACCTACACCAACGATTTCGCCCGAGGCATCGGCCCGCGCGTCGGTCTCGCCTATGATCTTGGTGGTCATCACACCACCACTCTTCGCGCCGGCTACGGGATCTATTACGTTCGTGAAGATGTAGGTACCGCCGATCAGCTCTCGTTTCAGGCGCCATTTCTTCCCATCGCGTTTGGTGGCGGCCCAGCAGGCTGCCTTAGCACATTTTTCTCCGCTAACACTTTGCCCGGTTGCCCCAACCCCAATCCCAACGCTTTGCCCGCGGCAGGCGTTCTCGATCCCAACTTCGTGCCTTGCCTCGGCGCGTTTCAGGGCTTCAACGGCGGCGACCCGAACTCTTCGCCCATCTATGGTTGCAGCGGAACCGGACCCGGCCTGGTCCCTTCGCAATATCTTTTCGGCTTGGTCGCTCCCAGAAAATTCGTGGCGCCCAACACCCAACAGTGGAACCTGACCATCCAGCGTTCCCTTGGGCATGACTGGCTGCTCGAAGTCGGTTACGTTGGCACGCACGCCGTTCATCTGCGTGAAACCCGCACCAATATCGAAGCTTCACTCGCTACCGCCGCCAATCCCATTTTCATCACCGACCAGACCGGAACTCAGTACACCATCACCGAAAGCACCGCGGCCAATGGTCCGGCGCGTTCCAGAAACTCTGGCATCAATGGTTACAACGGTATGCAGATTTTCGCCAATGATGCCTACTCGCACTACCACTCTTTGCAATCCACCGTTTCTCGCCGTTGGAGTGCCGGCTATTTCCAGGCCGCGTACACCTTCTCCAAATCTACCGACGCGACCTCTACGGGAAATACGGCGCTCAATTCCGCCTTCAACGACGAAAGTACCTTGAACGGCTCGCGCGGTCTTTCTGACTTCGACCGCAAGCATCGCTTTGTCATCAGCTACCGCTATGAACTTCCCTTCTTCAAGGCTTCGGAAGGCTTCCGCCGCGCCGTACTCGGCGGCTGGGCTCTCAGCGGTATCACTATTTTCCAATCCGGCACGCCGTTCTCAATTCTGGATTCTTCCGCGGGCAGCGCGTACCTTGGCGGCGGCTTGCAGTCCGGCAGCGCGGGCGCGCAACTGGCTGACGGTGGCTCCCTTTCTGCCGGCACCACCAGCGGCGACATCCACACTCGCGTGAACAACGGTTACCTGAACCCAGCTAACTTTACCTTCGCACCGCCGGCCGATCCTGTCGGCTGCGAACTCGATCCCAATGCCTGTACCACCGCTTTCGGCAACCTGGGACGTAATATCTATCGCGGACCGTTCCAGCAAAACTGGGATTTCTCGCTCCTCAAGAATTTCCGCATCGGCGAGCACCAGGAACTGCGCTTTACTGCGGATTTCTTCAACATCTGGAATCACGCGAACTTTGCCAACCCGACCGTCACCGATGTCGAGAACCCCGCCGCCTTCGGCAGAATTTTCTCAACGGTCGGCACTCCGCGCTTGATCCAGTTTTCCCTGCGTTATGCTTTTTAGTTGACGCAGGTCGGCACTCCCTAAACT
>CAXMLS010000151.1:0-7547 GCA_964194235.1 uncultured bacterium
GATGTGTATAAGAGACAGGTCTTAAACGGCTCTAAATCGTTCATGAATTGATGATCAAGCCGTCCCATGATTTCCCGGATTACCCGCTTCAATTCCGTGAAATCCAGCAGCAACCCAATCGCGTCAAGTTGTGGGCCCTCAAGCGTCACGCGAACGCGATAATTATGGCCATGGACATTTTCACACTTGCCCTTGTATCCGCGCAGGGCGTGGCCGGCCGAAAATGTTTCTTCCACACTGACTTCAAACATCATGCCCTCTGACTTGTGCAGCCGAAAGCCGGAATCGATAAGCGGGCGATAAGCCGCGATTAGTTCAGTCGCGGCTAATCAGGAAAACTTTTGCGGTTCCAGAAAACGCGCAACGTCCGCCGATTGATGCGTGATCCGGTAGTTCGGCAGCGATTCCAGAAAAATTTTACCATAGGGCATGCGCTGGATGCGTGTATCCAGGAGGGCCAGTACGCCGCGGTCGGTCTTCGTGCGAATAAGCCGCCCGAATCCTTGTTTTAATGCCAGCACCGCTTGCGGGACCTGAAATTCCGAGAAAGCGTTGCGCCCGTCGTCCTGCAAAGCGCGCACCCTCGCCGCGACAATCGGATCGCTAGGAACAGCGAACGGTAAACGATCAACGATGACGCACGAAAGTTGCTCGCCCGGAACGTCCACCCCTTGCCAGAAACTTGACGTGGCAAACAAGACGGCGGCCGGAGTATTTTTGAAACGCTCCAGCAACACCGAACGCGGCGCAGTGCCTTGCAACAGCAGCGGGAAACCTACGCGCGTCCGCACGCGTTCGAACAAATCGTTCATCTGCGAATAACTGGTGAACAAACAGAAAGCGCGCCCCTGGCTGTGCTCCAGCAACTGCACGATTTCATCCGCCGCTTTCGACTGAAACCCGCCATCGCGCACGTCCGGCATTTTCAGCGGCAAATACAACAGGGCTTGCTCGGCATAGTCGAACTCCGGAGGCAACTTGCGCTCTTTCACGTGGTCGACGCCCAGCCGCTGGCGGATAAACTCGAAGCGCCCGCCAACGGTCAGCGTGGCAGAAGTCAAAATCACGGTGTCGAACTGCTCAAACAATCGCTCGCGCAGGATTTGGCTCACATCGATGGGCGTCGCGGTTAAGAACACGCCCTTATTCCGCCGCTCGTACCAATACACATAATTTTTTTCGTTCGATTCAAACAGAAATCCGAGCTCCTGCCGCAGCTCGAAGCTGCGCCGCGCAATGCGCAATAACTCTTCCGGTGTTTGCGCCATCGCGGCAAACTCAGTTTCCAATCCCTTGAGTGCCGTGACCATGGCATCGTAGCTTTCCCGATGCTGCTCCAGAAAAGCGTGGCGTTCGTTTTGCGCGAAGGAAAACCGCCCGTCGCGCGCCGGAAAAGCCTCGAAAAACGCCCGCGTCTTTTCGCGAATCCGCTGCGTGCGCCGCAGGATCGATGGCGTACCCAGGTGCAGCAGCCGGAGCGACAGGTCGGCATCCCGCGCCAGTTCCTCAAAACGATAATTCGAAATTTGCCGCCCAAAGTAATCGCTGGCCACGTCTTCCATCTCATGTGCTTCGTCGAAGACCACTGCGGAATATTCCGGCAGGATGCTGCCGAAATCATCCTGCTTCAGCGATAAATCGGCAAAAAACAAATGATGGTTCACGATAATCAGGTCGGCTTCTTTTGCGCGCTGGTGCATCGCGGTGACAAAACACTGATTAAAGTGCTCGCATTTTTGTCCCGTGCAGGTATCTCGCCGCGCATCCAGGCGCGTCCACAAATCCGAATCATCGGCGAGAAACGTCAACTCGCTGCGGTCGCCGGTTTCGGTCAGTTTCGACCACTCACGAATTTGCCGGAAGGAATCGATCTCCTCCATGCCCTTCAATAAAGGCTGTTCGGCCATTTGGTGAACTCTGGCATGGCACAAAAAATTCGACCGCCCCTTCATCACCGCAACTTTAAGGTTTGGCGCGAAGTGTTTCTGCAAAAAAGGAATGTCTTTTTGATAAAGCTGTTCCTGCAAGGACTTTGTAGCCGTGGAAATCACTACGCGGCGTCCGCTGCAAATCGCTGGGATCAAGTACGCGAGCGTTTTGCCTGTTCCAGTGCCCGCTTCAACAATGGCGTGATTGTGGCTTTCGAAGGCATCGTGCACCACCTCCGCCATCTCCAGTTGGCCGGGCCGATGTTCGTAGCCGCCGATCATGGACCGTTCGAGCAAGCCGCCCGGTCCAAACACATCGCGCATTGAGGGCTGACTGGAAGACCTGCTGTTAGATCCCTGATTCGCCTTTAATTCATCCGCGCCTGGGCTTGCGCCCGCGTCTTCCCCGTTTGCCGCGTGACTCCGTTCGGCAGATTGCTGCAAGCGGCGCGCGGCTTGGGGAGCCTGCCCCGAATCATCAAAAGTCGCCTTGACTACGCGCCGTGGCAAATTCAATCCTTAAATCGTTGTGAACGCAAACGAATCGTTACCTTAACATACCCTTCCGACGACGGTCAGAACGCTAGCGGCGTCAGCCGCTCGGCGCAACGTCCCTTTAGCTTTAATACTTGAACACCTCGCAACGTTTCGCCGTTATACCATTGGCGCTTACAGATACAGTTTAGTGAGTTATGTCCGGCGGTCATAGATAGCGAAAAAAACGCACTCGCACGTGGGGTGGCAAATGAATTGCAATAACTCTCTGGGATTTCTTGTTCTCCTGTCTGGAGCGGCTCTTGCGGCTTGCAGCGGGGCTCCGAACGGCAGCAGTACCGGCGGGGGTGGCAGTCAAAGCGCCAACTTGACCGTTACCATGACCTCTTCGCCATCCGTCTCCGTAACGAACGCATCAGTGCTCGCGGCCAACGTCGGAATCACGGGGATTACTTTGAATCCCGTCACCGGCAATCCCGTACCTGTAACCCTGACACCCGCAATCCATCCCGTCGATCTCGCGCGTTTGCAGAGCGACACCGTTTTTCTCGGTTCACAATCCGTCCCAGCAAATACTTACAACAGTGCAACGATCACGTTTGGTGCGCCCATTCTGACCATCGATAACCAGTCCGGCTCCACGATCAATGGAACATGCGCGACCGCTACGATCTGCCAGCTGGTTTTGACTGCGGGTTCCGCGCAAATACTTTCCGCACCGTTCCCTCTCACACTCATCGGAGCGCAAAAAGCCGGTCTTTCGTTCAATCTAAATTTGAACAACGCGCTGACACTCACTGGCGGAACATTAGCTTTGAACTTCAGCGCGGCAAACGTTTTTACCGCGCACACTCTTCCGCGATCAGGAACGCCATCCGGCGCTCTCGACCTGATCGAAGATTTCGTTGGAACCGTTACGGCCAAAACCTCCAGCTCTATAACAATTCAGTCCGGCAATGGCATCTCGTTGCAACTGAATCTGCCGGCCGCGCCGATCATCGAAGATCCCCGGGGATTATGCGCTGCTTTGAATGCCACCTGCCTGGTGGCCAATCAGACAGTCGTCAGTGTAGATGCCACGGTGAATACCGACGGAACGTTGTCGCTGGTTTCCGCCGATCTTCTCGACGCCGTGCCACGGGACGAATTGGAAGGGACGCTACTGTCCAGCGGCACTGCCGGGAAATTCTTACTGGTGCTCAGCAACAAAATTGTGGCGAGTGGGAATGCGACACTAGCATCGGCGAATACCGGAGACATTTTTCTGGTTACGCTGAGCAGTCCGACATTCAGCGTGGACTCTGACGAATTCTTCAACAACGCCTCTTTCCCCGCGAGCACGGTCAACGCGCAATTCGCCAGCGAAGCTGCCCTGGTAGACGGGCAAGACGTGATGGTCCACGTTACGGCCGCCACCGGCAGCGCCGGCGCGGGTAATCAGGACGTTACCGCCGATGAGGTGCGCTTGCGGTTCACGAGTACGACCGGCACGATCGTCAGCGTTTCCGGCCGGGCTATTACGCTGAACAGTCTTCCTCCGTACATACCTTTTATAACCAGTCCTTCCGCGGACACGATACAGGGTGCCACAAATTTTGACGGCGTAAGCGACGTGAACAGCCTCAGCGCCGGCAATAAAGTATCCATCCGCGCGCTGCTGTTAAGAAATTCGCTGTTTAACTTCTATGCCGCCAAGGTTCGTTTGCAGCCATAACCTCCGCGCGGCACAACAAAATGGGCGCGCTCCTGAAACTCTGGAGCCCGCCCATTTTGTTTTATTCCGATGGTCGCAATTGAAAACTAATTCTTAAGCAGGTTGCGGGCTTCCAATGGTGGTATTGGGCGGCAGCGACGGCGGTATATTCGACGGCGCTACCGGAGCAACGGCATTCACTGCGGGGTTGAAGCGCCGATAAACCGCCAGGGAAATTGCTCCCATGCCCCACAACAAGACGCCCAACTTTATCCATCCGCCCATGTACGGAATCATCTCCGCCACACGAACCAGAATGACGCCGACGACCATGCGGCCGATCAACTGCCACATTTCCCGGGTGTGTCCCATTAACCATTGCCCGACGATGGCGCCCACAACGAGCTGGGCGCAAAACAACAGCATGATCCACAGGGCGAACGCGGAAATTCCGATCAGCAATCCGACCACGGTGATACAGGCAATAAACGCGGCCACCGGAACGGAGAACAGAACTAACAACCCTAGCGCCAGCGACACGCCGTAGCGCTCGGCGGAGTCCACCGTATCGCGGGTAAATGCCGGCATCAGCAAAAACAGCACAAGCCCAAACAAAATAACCGCCGCGGTCCAGATCACGCGCCAGACATAAAATTTGCTTTCCGCGTATTCCGGCCGATGCTCCAGCCTGCTGAATTCCACGGGCGACGCAAGCTTCGCGCGGGAAGAAACCTCGGGCGGATTCTTACCCTGAAATTTTACCGGGCCATCCACCTCCGCTCCTGACCCGATCGATAACGTTTCGCCTTTTGCCTGTACCGAGCCGCCGACCGTGCCGGAAATATTGGTGGCCTTGCTGAAAATCAGCAAATCTCGCCCGAGTTTTCCATCGATAGAAAGCGTATTCACGAAAGTGGTCATGCTGCCGCCGACTTTTCCCGCGGTATCCACGGTGATGGACTCCGCGAAGGAAGTCATATTCTTGGCGACGCTCCCACTGACCAGGGTGGTGTTCGTAAAGGACCGGACGTTGCCGTCCACCTGGCCGCTGATGCGGACGACCTGCGCAAACGCAATCACGTCGCCGGTAATATGGCCTTCGATGTCCGCGTTTTGGCAGAACAGGAAAACATCCCCATCCACGCTGCCTTCGATTTTCACGTGATGGCCAGTCGTAAAAAGATCGCCCTTGATGGTTTCGTCTTTCTCGACTTTCACGGTATCGCCACGCCGAATTTCCGAGGCCATCGCCGGAGAAGACAAAGTTGCGGCGGCGCAAATTCCCGCCACCATCATGGCGAACGCCGAGCCACGGCGCATCCTCCGCCGTAAAAACATCATTCCGAATCCCGCAATCATCAGCATCGCCATAACCTCAAGTATCGTAACCATCGATTGCCATCCTTTCCAGAAGGCGCCCTGAAAGATCAACAGGCCCAGAAGATTGCTGCCGCCAAATCCCGCTTGCTCAAATCGCTGCTCCAGCGGTTCCACGTATCCGGTATATAAAGCGTACGCGCCGGTAGCCGCCAGGCCGAGCGCCGCGCCCCAGATCCATTGCATGGATTTTCGGGCGCGTTCCTGAAACGCCACCAGGCGCGAAGGCAATGGCTCGTCCGCCTCCAGCATGGCGCGCGTCAATAATCGGGACTCACGCTCCAGCGCGCGCAGCAACGTGCGGCACTGCGGGCAATCCTGTGTGTGAGCCGATACTTCCTGTCCGCGCCTGCGATCCAGTTGCCCTTCCACATAGAGCAGGCAAGTCATCTCGTCGAGATGCTCACCGTCGTGCTCAGTGTGAACGTCGGGGAATTCATTCATAGGTTCCCTCCTGCCGCAAGCGCTGCATTTCCTTCCAACGCCTGCCGCAGTTCGTGCCGGGCGCGCAACAGAACGACGCCCACAAAAGCGCGCCGCACGCCGAGCTCATCGGCAATTTCGTCATAACTCATGTCCGAGTAATACCGCATCACCAGCGCCATGCGCGCGCGCTTTCCCAAAGTGCCCAGCGCCTTCCGCACTTCCACGCCGCTGCGCTGTTCGATCAGGCGGTCCAGCTGGCTGGGATCGGGATGCTCCAGCGGAATACTATCGGTGTCCTCGGTTTCCTTATCCTGGCGGCTCTTGCGTCGCCGCAGCGTGTCCCAGCAGTGGTTGGCCGCGACTTTGTACAGCCAGCTGGAAAACGGCCGGGTGGGATCGTACTGCGACAGCTTCCCTCTCAGTTTCATGAAAATTTCCATGGTAGCGTCTTCAGCATCTTCGCGCGTGGGAAGTGCCCTGCGGCAAAACCGGAAAATCGCGGGCGCGTAATCGTGGTACAGCTCGCCCCAGGCCTGGGCGTCTCCTGCCCGGGCTCGAGCGATTGCCTCCGTCGGTTCTGCTATGCCCGGCGAACTCATCCAGCCTGGTCTCAGACCTTCCATAAACTAGTACGCAGCGGAGCGACAAGAATTACATGGCGTGACGTTGCCAGCCCGTCCCTAAGGGAAAACGCACGCCGTCCAGCGAGGTAGCGGAGTTCAAAAGCCGCTCCTGAACTCCCGAACTGGCAGCACTGTACCAGAAAAGTACAACGGCCCGGCAGTTTCGCCGGGCCGTCGATCGAGAATGGTTAGGTGCGGTGCAAGCCGCTGGAACGCGGCCGTTGACGGTATTGGGGCGCCGTTAAAAACTGATTTTCGCGGCGATCTGAAGACCCCTGGGCCCCCCGCTGCCAAGAAATGGATAGCCAATTCCTACGTCTCCAGTGGCCGTCAGGCGCAACGAACCTATGGACCTGCCATTCGGTCCCACGCCGTTCGGAGCAGCATCGGCGATGAACAATGGCAAATAGGGGTTCGCAAAATTGGGGTGGTTGAAGAGGTTATATGCCTCAAAACGAAGTTCCAGTTTCACGTGCTCCGTGATTGCTGTGTCCTTATAGATAGAAAAATCAAACTGGCGAAAGTGTGGCCCGATTAGAGAATTACGTCCCTCATTCCCGAAATGGCGGCTGCCCGGGATGCATGTGCCCGCAAAGCCATCGCCGCCACTGGCGGGATAGGTGCATGGAGCAGCAAAGGATGTGAGGTTCAGAAAGTTTCTGGGATCGCTCTGATTGTAGGTGATCGGCCCTACAACGTCAGGGCGACCGAAAAATCCGCCGCTGCCGTCGTAGTCGTCCTGGAAGTTGTAATTCAAGTGAAAGGGCTGGCCGGACTGCACCGTAACAATGCCATTCACTCCCCACCCGTCGGTAACCCGCTGCCAGCTTCCTTTGTGATTTGGAAACTGGTAGATGAAGTTCCAGGTCAACCGATGGCGAACGTCAAAGTTGGAATTGCCACGATTAAAGGCCAGCGGGGCGGTGCTGTCGTTGGGTTGCGAAGCATTGGGAACAAAGTCTTCGCCATCACTGGAGTCATCAATGGCTGTCTCTTATACACATC
>CAXMLS010000152.1:0-8481 GCA_964194235.1 uncultured bacterium
ATGTGTATAAGAGACAGCAGTAGGATAGAGTAATGGGATATTCGGCGGGGAATTTTGTACGGTTAATTCTGAACTGTTATTTTTTAGCGGGTATAAATCGGCGAGTACGACACGGGGACGATGGCGAAGATGAAACATCTTGCGGGCTATCGCAGGCCGGAACCGGGAACGCAGCCTGAGTTGCTGCATCGGCCGTATGTCTCGTCGGTGGACCGGGCGCCGAGCAGGCCGCTGATTACGATCCCACAGACATTGTCGGAAATTACCGGGCCGCTCTTCGGGCGGGACATTCTCGAATCCAAAACGCTTGATATGACACGGCCGAACTCCGGATCGAGAGAAGCCATCGGGGAACGAATTGTGGTGAGCGGCCGCGTGCTGGATGAAGATGGCCGGCCCGTGGCGTCGTCGCTGGTGGAGATCTGGCAAGCGAACGCCGCGGGGAGATACCTGCATGGCGTCGATCAACATGACGCGCCGCTGGACCCCAACTTTACGGGCGTGGGACAAACGATGACCGACGAGACGGGGACATATCGCTTCGTGACGATTCTGCCGGGGAAATACCCGTGGCGGAATCATTACAATGCGTGGCGGCCGGCGCATATACATTTTTCATTGTTCGGGCCGGCGGTGGCGACGCGGTTGATAACGCAAATGTATTTTCCCGGCGATCCGCTGCTGCCGTTCGATTCGATTTTTAATGCGACGGCGGATGAGGCGGCGCGCGCTCGGCTGATTGCGGAGTTCGATTGGGAGACGACGATTCCGGAAAACGCACTGGGATATAAATTTGATATTGTGCTGCGCGGGCGGGATGCGACGCCGTTGGAAGACAAATGAAGTTGCGGGCGACTCCTTCGCAGACCATTGGGCCGTTTTTTCAGATTGGGCTGGCGCGATTGTATGACGACGACATCGCCAAGGGCGCGAAGGCGGGAGAGCGGGTTGTGGTTCGCGGGCGCGTGCTGGATGGAAAAGGAGCAGGCGTGCCCGACGCGGTTATCGAGATATGGCAAGCAAACGCACACGGAAAATATGCGCATCCGGACGACGCGCAGGCGATGCCGGTCGAGGATGCATTTACCGGATTTGGACGCGTGCCAACCGGAGAGCACGGCGAATTTATTTTTAAGACAATCAAACCGGGCACAGTGGCGGGTCCGGATGGAAATGAGCAGGCGCCGCACCTGGTGATTTCGATTTTTATGCGCGGGCTGCTGACGCGATTGTTGACGCGGATGTATTTTCCCGATGATGCGCGGAATGAAGAGGACTTTGTTTTGCGCATGGTCGCTCCGGAACGGCGCGGGGCGCTGATTGCGCGGCGTGGAGTGACTGCAGAGGACGGCGTGCTGGAATGGAATATTATTTTGCAAGGTGAACGCGAAACGGTTTTTTTTGATTGCTAGGCAGCGATTGAGAAGTGACGGGAGCGATTGAGAGTAAAGATGAAGCTGCTTGATCCGCTATTTCGTTGGGAAGAGGTCGCGAAACTTTTTCGCGACGAGGCGTGCTTGCAGGCGATGCTGGATTTCGAGGCGGCGCTGGCACGCGCGGAAGCCAGCGCGGGTGTGATTCCCTCTTCGGCGGCGGCGGCGATTGCCGCAAAATGCCGCGCGGAGCTATTCGATCAGAAACAACTGGGATCGGGCGCGGCGCTGGCGGGCAATCTGGCGATTCCCCTGATTAAACAACTGAAAGAGTTGGTGGCCGCGGACGATGAGAAAGCCGCAGGCTTCGTGCATTGGGGAGCCACCAGCCAGGATGCGATCGATACGGCGGCGATGCTGCAATTGCGGGCGGCGCTTCCATTGATCGGCGGGGATTTGGAAAAATTGTGCGGCACGCTTGCGAAACTGGCTGTGGAACATCGCGCGACGATGATTGTTGGACGCACGTGGATGCAGCACGCGATCCCGACGACGCTGGGAGTGAAATTCGCGGGTTGGCTGGATGCTTTGACGCGGCACCGCGAGCGATTGCGCGAAACGCAGGAGCGCTGCCTGGTGCTGCAATTTGGCGGCGCGGTGGGCACGCTGGCGGCGCTGGGTGCGCACGGCGAAAAGGTTGCAGTAAACCTGGCCGGTGAGCTGAAGTTTTCTTTGCCAGAAATTCCGTGGCACAGCCATCGCGACCGCTTGGCGGAAATTGCCACGACGATGGGATTACTGGCGGGCACGCTGGGAAAGATTACGCGCGATATTTCTTTGCACATGCAAACGGAGATAGGAGAAATCTTCGAACCCGCCGGTGAAGGCCGCGGTGGCTCTTCGACGATGTCGCACAAACGCAATCCGGTCGGCTCGACAGTGATTCTTGCGGCGGCTGCGCGCGTGCCCGGACTGGTAAGCACGATGCTAAGAGCAATGGTGCAGGAGGAAGAAAGAGGTTTGGGCGGCTGGCATGCGGAATGGGAGACGCTGCCCGAGATTGTTGACCTTGTCGCGGGTGCGTTGCACCACCTGACGAATATGATTCCGAATCTGGAGATAGACGTCGAACGGATGCGGACTAATCTGGAGCTGAGCAAAGGGCTGATTTTTGCTGAGGCGATCACCGCGGCGTTGGGCGAAAAGATTGGGCGGGCGCAGGCGCGCGCATGGATGGACGTAGCGTCTTTGCGCGCGGGCAAGGAAAAGCGGCATCTGCGTCAAGTTATCGAAACAGATGCGGAGATCAGTAAGCATTTTTCGCGCGCGGAATTGGACGGACTTTTTGAAGCGCGCAATTATATTGGCTCGGCAAACCGATTTATCGATCAAGTACTTGCGAGCAACGAATCGCGCGACAAAAGTTAGCGGGTGGTTCGTGCCGTTTATTGAGACGAGAGACCTTCGGATACATTACAGAATTGACGGGCCAGCCGAGGTGCCGCCGCTGGTGCTGTCCAATTCGCTGGGGACCACACTGGAGTTGTGGGAACCGCAAATTCCGGCATTCTCCAGGACTTTTCGTGTGCTGCGTTATGACGCACGCGGCCATGGCCAGACTTCTATCACGCCGGGTGAATATTCGATCGAGCTGCTGGCGAAGGATGTGGTTGCGCTGCTCGATGCATTAAAAATCCAGCGCGCGCATTTCTGCGGATTATCGATCGGCGGCATGACCGGAATGTGGCTGGCGGCGAACGCGCCAGAACGATTGAACAAGCTGGTGCTGTGCAACACCGCGGCAAAGATTGGGACGGGCGAAACCTGGAACGCGCGCATTGAGACGGTGCAAAAGGGCGGAACGAAAAGCATTGCGGCTTCGGTGACGGAACGATGGTTTACGGCGGAGTTTCGCGCAAAAGAACCGGGCGCGGTAGCGAAGGCGCGAGGGATGATCGAAGGTACGGATGCAGTTGGGTACGCGGCATCCTGCGCGGCGGTGCGCGATTTTGATTTCGGCAAACAATTACGGACGATTCGTGCACCTACTTTGGTGATTGCGGGAGCGAAAGATCCAGTAACACCACCGGCGGACGGGCAACAGCTGGCTCGTGAAATTGCGGGAGCGCAGTATGCGGAATTGGATGCGGCGCATATCTCCAACATTGAAGCCGCCGAACGGTTCACTACGCAAGTCAGCGCGTTTCTGAAGGATTGAGGAGATCGCATGGATGAACGCGAGCGATATGAAGCTGGGATGAAGGTGCGGCGCGCAGTGCTGGGCGACGCGCATGTAGACGCGGCGATTGCAAAACGCAATGAGTTCAGCGCGGAATTCCAGGATTTGATTACGCGGTATGCGTGGGGCGAAATCTGGAGCCGACCAGGGCTTCCTCGCCAGACGCGCAGTTTGATTACGGTGGCGATGCTGGTGGCGCTTAACCGGGAAGAGGAATTGCGAATGCATTTGCGAGGAGCGCGGAAAAACGGCGTGAGCCAGGAGGAAATTCGCGAAGCGCTTTTGCAGTCGGCAATTTACTGCGGAGTGCCCGCGGCGAATTCAGCGTTTCGGATTGCGCAGGAAGTTTTTGGCGAAAAAAGTTAAATTGCGACCGATCTTGAACGGTAGATCTTGGGTGTTTGGCCGAGCAACTTGGAGGCGGGACACGTGTTTTGTAGGACGCCTTACAGCTAAAAATTGAGCACTTCCACAGACCCTAGTCGCAAGCTTTTACGTTGCCCTACACCGGCATAAAGTCTATTCTGTCAGCTATATGCGACACCCCTCCTGCTTTTTTGCTCCCGTGGCACCACGTGTGAGTTCCAACCTTAAACGACTGATCTTTTTGGCGGCTCTGCTCTGCCTTACGAACGCGATGCCGGCGGTGGCGGGTCCGGATGCGGCGGAAAATTCACGCGGGCTGGGTCCGATCCGTTCATACATTTCGACGGGTTGGGACACGCTCACGCGGTCGATGAACGAATGCGGAACAGTGGTGGATACCAAGCTTGCGGCGACGTCGGTGATGTATCTCCCGGCAGATTTCCCCGAGCCATCAGCGCTGGGAGCGTTGCAGAAACAATGCAAATTTGAAGTGAAGCATCTGCCGGTGGTGATCAAGCATTCCGGCGAAGTGGATGCCAACAGTTTGAATCCTCCGGGCCTGTTGTACTTGGAAAACCGCTACGTGGTGCCGGGCGGGCGATTCAATGAAATGTACGGCTGGGATAGCTACTTCATTATCCGCGGACTGGTGAATGACGGAAGAGTTGAACTGGCGCGCGGCATGGTGGAGAATTTCTTTTTTGAGATTGAACATTATGGGAACGTGCTGAACGCGAACCGCAGTTATTACCTGAGCCGCTCGCAACCGCCATTTCTTACGTCGATGATTTTGTCGGTGTATGACGCGCAAAAGGCCGCGGGGCATGAGGACAAGAAGTGGCTGGGCAGGGCGTACGCCTTCGCGGTGAAAGATCACGATATGTGGACGCGCGAACCGCACCTGGCGGGAACGACAGAGCTGTCCCGGTATTACGACCGGGGCGACGGCCCTTCGCCGGAAAGCATAAAAGACGAGACAGGACATTATCGCGAGGTGGTGGCGTTCTTTTTGAGACATCCAGAACTGGATACGCATTATCTGGTTCGCAAGGATCCGGGACAGCCGTCGCGTGCGGAGTTTGGCTCGCAATATTCCGTGCAAGTATGCGACGCATCCCATGCAGGCGCGAAGGCGGAGTGCAACACGGCGGAAGACGTCGCGCTAAGCGGCGACTTTTATAAAGGTGACCGCTCGATGCGCGAATCGGGCTATGACATTTCCTTTCGATTTGGGCCTTATGGCGCGGGCACGCAGAACTATGCTCCGGTGTGCCTGAATAGCTTGTTGTACAAGACAGAAAAAGACCTGGAGCAAATAAGCGAGGCGCTGGGACACGCTGACGAAGCGCAACGGTGGAAGCATCTGGCAGCCGAACGAAAAGAAAAAGTGGACAAGTATATGTGGGACGAGAAGCGCGGAATGTATTTCGATTACAATTTCGCGAAACAGGAACGCTCCACCTACGAATACGTCACGGTGTTTTACCCGCTCTGGGCGGGCCTGGCCACGCCGGAACAAGCTCGTGCAGTGGTAAAGAATCTTTCTATCTTCGAACAGCCCGGCGGGCTGGTGATGAGTCCGAAGGAGTCCGGCGGGCAGTGGGATTTTCCTTACGCCTGGGCGCCGAACCAGTTGCTCGCGAATGAAGGCATGCGGCGCTATGGATTTAGCAAGGAAGCGGATCGCGTGTCTTATGAATTCTTGTCCACGGTGGCGGAAAATTTCCGGCGCGACGGCACCATTCGAGAAAAATACAATGCCGTGACGCGATCTTCGGAGACGGCAGTGACCGCCGGGTATCACGTAAATATTGTCGGTTTCGGATGGACCAACGGCGCGTTCCTGAATCTGCTGCATGATTTACCGCAGGAGATGAAGGATCGATTGGCCAGGGAGCAGGATGCCGCGCCGCCGGTCGCACATTAACATCGCTTCAATCGATCGGCCGAACGCTCGGATGGCGGACAGTTTTGAGCATGACGACATTCGGCTTGGGCGTTGCGCCTACTTGCGACGCTACCCACGAACCCATGCGATTGGCGGCTTCGTTCATGGTTTTTAAAGAGGCGCCGCGCAGATAGTGATGAATTAATGCGGCAGTGAAGGCGTCGCCCGCGCCGACGGTGTCAGCGACTTGAGTGGGAAATCCTGGATGTCTATTAATTCCCTTCGCGCTTACCAGGTAACTTCCTTTTGGACCTTCCGTGACGCAAATCAACTTCAGACCACACTTGCGCAGTAACCACGGAGCCGGCGCTTCTTTTGCGTCGAGCGGCAATCCCAACATTTCCGCAACGCGAGGCAGCTCTTCGTGGTTGAGTTTCATTACATTGGCGAGCTTTACCGATTCCAGCAATAGTCCGGGAGTGAAAAAGCATTGCCGCAGATTCACGTCGAACACTTTGAGGGCATCGGGACGGAGAGCCCGGAGAAACGCGCGGATGGTTTCGCACGACGGCCTGGATCGCTGCGCGAGCGAGCCGAAGCACACGGCATCAGCGCGTTGCGCGAGCGCTTGCCATTGCGGCGTCCACTCGAAATGATCCCAGGCCACGGACTCGGTAATTTGAAATTTCGGCTGACCATCGGCGGCAACTTCGATATTGACGGTGCCAGTGGGGTGCTGCGAATCCAATTGCAAGTACTCATGAGAGATCCCGAGGCGCGCGAGTCTGCGCGCCGCGGCATTACCTAAACGATCTTTACCGACGCGGCTGGCGACGACACCCTGATCGCCAAGCAGACTGGTCATGTAGGCAAAATTCGCAGGGGCGCCGCCGAGCTGTTTGCCTTTGGGAAAAACATCCCAGAGCAATTCTCCGAGACCAACAATCAGATGTTTAGTGAGCATGCCGGGTTTCGCAGGATGTTTGACTTTGCGCTTGTCAGAAGTGTCGGCGGTTTTGGCCACGGTTAAGGTTTCTCATTCTGCCCCGATTGCAAGCCTTCGGCAAGCTTCAGTTCGCGCTCGGCGTCGTCCGCCCGGCCCAGGGTGCGATAAGACTGTCCAAGAAGGTGGTGCGGAATGGGATTGTTAGGATCCATGGCCAAGGCACGCTGCAAAGCGCGAACGGCGAGCTCCGGCTCACCTTTTTTCTCGAGAACTTTTCCCAGCAAAATGTACGGGCCAGTGGACGTCGCATCGAGCCAGATGGAGCGCTGCAACAACTTTTCCGCATCGTCATATTTTTGTACGCGCGAGTAGGCGTCGGCAAGCTTGTAGTATGCGGGCGCGTAACCGGGATTGATGGCGAGCTCGGCCTGGAATTGCGAAGTGGCTTCGGGAATCTTGGATTGGTAGAGGTAGAGTTCGCCCAACAAATGATGCGCTAGCGGAAGTTTGGGATCGAGGGTAATGGCCCTTTGAATATGCTCTTCCGCGACCGGCCCAAAATCCTGACGGAGAAGCATGCGCGCGGTGAACAGGTAGCTGGCCGCGGAGTCCGGTCCTACGCCGAACATTTTGGCAAAGGACTGGCGGGCTTGCGGGTAGGCCTTGGTCTGGATGTAACAAATGCCGAGGATATAGGAAGCGTCGACGTTGGCGCTGGGATACCACGTCTGCACTTTTTCGAGCGACGGAATGGCTTCCGCGGGCTTCCCCGCAAGGTAGTAAGAGAGGCCGAGGAGTTGGGTTGCCTCGCTGTCGGCGGGATCAGCGGCCAAAGCTTTATTGAAATATGCGATGGCATTGAGGTAATCGCCCTTGCGGTAATAAGCGATACCGAGCTCATGAGCGAGACCGCGCGCGTCCGGCGATTTTTCTTCCAGGGTTTTTAGCAGAGACAACGCTTCGTCATACTTGCCAAGATGCAAAAGACGTTGCGCGTCGGCGAATTGCGAGTCGGGCTGACGAGAGGGGGTTTGCGCCGGGGCCGCCGGTATTGATGGTTGGCCCAGCGAAATTCCCCGTCCACCTGAAGAGGCGAGTGCAGTAACAAAAAATAGAAATCCGGTAATTCGATGCGTCATAAAATTCGGACTAAGAATCGAACGTTGCGATTAAACTACAAGAAAAATGTTCGAGTATCAAAAGTTGTAACCGAGCTGAATGTACGCCATGGCCTGCGTCGAAACCAGCAACCTCTGGAATTTGAGAACGGGGACCCTGACTCGGGCACGTCGTTGCCTGTCGTTGGGACAAAAAAAAACGGGGAGCGGTGAGGCTCCCCGTTTGAAGTGGTGAAAGGGTTCGACCCTCTCGTGGTTAGAAGGAGAAGCGCACGCCGAATGTTAGCAGGCGCATCTGCGTGTCCGCTTCTATGTTGGTAATCCGGCCTGCATCGCTGCCGGTGCAATCGATACAGTGATTTCCCTGGTTGGCATTAAAGCCCAACACCGGGTGGTTGAAGATGTTGTTCGCATCAGCGCGGAATTCACCTCGGAAGCGCTCGGTAATGCGGAAGCTTTTCGCGAGCGAGAGATTGGAGGTGAACAGGCGCGGTCCGCGGAACGAGTCGAACCCGATGTTGCCGAGTGTACCCGCCGCTGGTCGAGCAAAA
>CAXMLS010000153.1:0-1763 GCA_964194235.1 uncultured bacterium
ATGTGTATAAGAGACAGGTTCTATCTTGGACGTTGAAGAACTCCTTCGTCGCGCAGCCGAACAAATTAAGCGCGTGATCGATTATCAAATTCTCAGCCTGATGCTTTATGACGAAAAACAAAAAGTCTTCCGTCATCGCATTGACGTGAAGCATGGCCAGCACGTACAAGGGAAATTGCGCGTCGCCGTGACCGAAGGAATTGTTGGCGCGGCCGCCACACTGAAGGCTCCCGTGCGCGTTCTCGATGTAGCAGCCGACCCGCGCTATCTCATGGTCAATCCGGAAACGCGCTCGGAGCTCGCCATTCCCATGATTCACCAGGGCAAAGTGATCGGCGTTCTCGATCTTGAAAGTCCCCAGTTGAATTACTTCACTGAGGATCATGTTCAGACCTTGTCAATTCTGGGTGCGAATCTTGCCGTCTCGCTGGAAAACGCGCGCCTGTACGAAAAACTGGCTCGCGATGAAGCTCGCCTGGAGCGTGACCTGCAAGCCGCCAAGCGCATCCAGGGTGCGTTGCTCCAACCGGTACCGTCCGAAGATTACGGTCTGGAGATGGCCGCGCGATATCTTTCCGCGCGCGAAGTGTGCGGCGATCTTTATGAATTTATCCGTTATGGACCGCAGCAGCTCGGTATTGCGCTCGGCGATGTCAGCGGGAAAGGCACCGCAGCGGCTTTATATGGCGCCGTAGCCATCGGAATTATGCGCAGCCTCGCGCCGCAAAAACTTCAACCCGCCGATATGCTTCGACAGATGAACCAGATCGTCGGCGAGCGGCGCATTGAAGGGCGCTTCATGACCGCTTGTTTCGCAACCTGGCAGAAAGCCAAGCGCAAGCTTCGTGTGGCAAATGCGGGCCAGTCGCAACCGTTGCTATACAAAGATGGGCATTGCGAAAAAATCGAGCTTACCGGCTTTCCGTTGGGGATTTTTGAAGATGTCAGTTACGACGAATGGACCGGTACTCTCGAGCCGGGCAATGTTTTGGTTTTCCATTCGGACGGCATTGCCGAAACCGCGAATGCTGAAGGCCAATTTTTTGGCACCGAGAAACTCCGCAAGCTGATTGAGCAACATCATGATTTGCAAGCTTCCGAGCTGGCCGATCTCATCCTCCGCGAAGTCGATTGGTTCACGCAGAGTAGCCCTCTTTCCGATGACCGCACGCTGGTAATTGCCAAAGTACGATGAGTGCTCGCCCTCCGCAAAAGCGTCACAAATCCGTAGACCCTGCACTATTCAATCCGCATTTTGCTTGGACACGGAAATCTGGCGTCCGCCCGCAAGGTGAAGAAGTGTTTTGCGAGGGAGTTTCCCTCGCGAATGTTGCCGCGAAATTCGGTACTCCCGCCTACGTTTACAGTCGCGCGGCCATCACCGATGCCTTTCAGGAGCTCGACCGCGGCTTAACAGCAGTCCCACACACACTTTGTTTTGCAATGAAGTCCAACGGCAATCTTTCCATTCTCAAACATCTCGCAAAATTGGGTAGCGGCTTCGACATTGTTTCTGGCGGGGAACTCGAGCATCTGCGAAAAATCGGTGTGGGCGGCGATCGCATCGTTTTTTCCGGCGTGGGCAAAACCCGCGAAGAGATGCGTCAGGCGCTGCAATATCGTGGCGCCAATCGCGGCGACAAGCCCGGCATTTTGCTTTTCAATATTGAATCCGAAGCCGAACTGGACGTTTTGCTCGAAGAATCTGCGGGCTTTGTTGCCCGAGGTGGAGCGCCGGCCGCCGTATCCATCCGCGTAAATCC
>CAXMLS010000154.1:0-5635 GCA_964194235.1 uncultured bacterium
GCCGCCGTCAGCGACGCTTATTCTTACCGCGCCGTCGCCTTACACCCTCTTGCCGACAATCGTTTCACGTTGCATGCAATTTCATTTCGCGCCGCTGATGCAGGAGAGCGTAGAGCACATCCTAAAGGAAAAAACGGATCGTAAAGCTGAGGAGATCACGCTCGCTGCACAGCTTGCCGAGGGCAGTCCTGGCCTGGCTATGGATATGGACTTGGAATCGGCAGCGCAAAAGCGGAAAGAGGCGCTGCGCATTCTTGTCCGCGCGGCGGAGGGTCAGGGATTCGCACAGTTGTTCACCGATACGGGGGCGCTGGCGAAAGATCGCGAGTCCACGTTTGAACGGCAATTGGGAATTTTTTACGGCTTGCTTACGGACCTTCTGGAGTTGACGTCCAAAGTTAAAAATCCTATGTTGCGTAATAAGCCTCTGGCCAAAGAGCTGGAATCTTTAAGCAAATCGGTTGACGTGGCCTGGGTGATGCGGGCCATTGCCGGATTCGACGCACTGCATGCCGGAGCGCGACGAAACTTGAATCGCCAGCTGGGACTTGATGCTTTAGCGGCCTCGTTGGGACGACATTAGCGCGTCGCCAGGGCCGGCCGCACTTCTTGGCGCGTGCTAGCGTAAACTTTTGGCAGCGGGTTTGCCGCCTGAGAGTTTTGTTCCAATAACTGTAACTCTCGACCGATAACACGCATCATAGGGTGTGACGCCGCTCAAAGCGTGATTAAGGAGCAGTCATGGTGAATCGCCGCATGTTCCGTCCGGGCTTCCCGGACCTCAAGGAACCCAACTCTTCGCGGCCAGCGCATAACGGTCCCGCACCCAGCAAAAAACCCGCGCCCCCGGAAGTAACCCACGCGGAAAATTTCTACTGGGTCAAGCAGATGCAGTCTCACACGCAGATGGCGGTGGTTCTCGAGGATGGAGAGGTTCTTCGCGGAACGGTGGAATGGTACGATCGCGATTGCATTAAATTGACCCGCCATGGCAGCCCAAATTTGCTAATTTTCAAACGGGTCATTAAATATGTTTATAAGGATGGCGAAGAGTCGGCTGAGGGCGGCGATGAATAGCCCCTATTGTTCGGGTTGGAAGCCGACAGTCTCGACTCAAGCGTGTAAACCATCCTTTGCTACGACTTTCCTGTCACAAATTAGCTAAATCTGGTGCAAAATTCCGGGAACTGTGAATCCGCGTAGCAGGTCTGCGTCCGGATTTGGCGCGTGTCACGCTTTAGCGGGCTGCGGCGTCTAACCAAGCACTGCACAGAATTAAACTACCAGTGGAACTCGGTCATCAGGTGCAGGATTGCATAAGTGAAGGGGTATGGATCGGCTCATGCGCATTGGAATAACCTGCTATCCCACCTACGGCGGATCCGGTGTAGTTGCGACGGAGTTGGGTTCGGAACTGGCCGCACGCGGGCACGACGTGCATTTCATCAGCTACGCGCCGCCCATCCGCATGAATCCCAACGATCCGCACATCCATTTTCACGAAGTGGAAGTGGCATCTTACCCGCTGTTCGATCACCCGCCGTACACGCTAGCGCTCGCGACAAAAATGCTTGAGGTGTTTGAATCCGAGTCGCTCGATCTTCTACACGTGCACTATGCGATTCCGCATTCAGTAAGCGCGATGCTGGCGCGGTCGATGGCTGCACCTCGGCGTCTGCCGTTCATCACCACGCTACATGGCACGGATATCACGCTAGTTGGCAGCAACCTCAGCTATCTTCCCATCACGCGATTTTCGATTGAACAAAGCGATGGCGTGACAGCCATATCCCAATATCTTTTGAACCAAACGCTAAAAGATTTCGATATCAAGCGGCCCATCGAAGTGATCCCCAATTTCGTAAATTGCGACCTGTACACACGCACACCGGATGCGCAGCTGAAGGCAAAATGGGCGCCAAATGGCGAGCCTATTCTGATGCATCTATCGAATTTTCGTCCCGTGAAGCGGATCATGGACGCGGTGGAAATTTTCGCGCTGGTGCGCGAGAAGATGCCCGCGAAATTCGTGCTCATCGGCGACGGGCCGGACCGCGGTGCGGCCGAACACCTGGTGCGCAAAAAGCGCCTGCAGAAAGACGTCATCTTCCTTGGCAAACAGGATAACGTTTACGAAAAGCTGGGCTCCGCGGATTTGTTCCTGCTACCTTCGCAGATCGAGTCGTTTGGGCTGGCCGCGCTGGAAGCCATGGCCTGCGAAGTGCCGGTGATTGCCACCAACGTGGGCGGATTGCCGGAAGTGGTCGAGCATGGCGTGGACGGCTATCTGGTAGAGCCTGGCGATGTGAAAAGTGCGGCGGGGTATGCGATAGACATACTTTCGCGCGCGGATCGCGGGCGCGAAATGGGCCACACCGCGCGGCTTAATGCGAAGCAAAAGTTCTGCGCCAATGACGTAATTCCGCAGTACGAGCGCTACTATCAGCGCACGCTGGAATCCGCATCAGCGGCGAAAGCCTGAAATCAGTTAATTTCGGACTGTTGGCGAATGTGTTGTAACACCCGCATGTGAATGCGATGCAACACGTAGTCGGACCACCAACTCCAGTAAGTCGCAGGCCACATGGTGTGGCGATACCACGTTGTTCCTACCAAGCTCGTGCGATGACCAGGCCAGCAGTATCAGCAGGAATTTTCTCTCAGCGCTATTCAGATGGTTGAGGCGCGCGGCTTTGCCGAGAGGCTGCCAGTAATTGAAATATGCTCCGGAGAACGGAAGAAGAAACCGGGCGAGATGTCTATCTACGTTGTTCTTGATCGCTAAACCGATGATTCCGGCCAGGGCGTAGGTGCCGCGGTCGACTCTGCCATCCCAACGCCAGATATGCAGTGCGGGTACGGAGGTTGGGTCTGACACTTTTTCTCCTCGGTGTACGGCCGGGCCCGAAGGAACTACCTTTCTTGCACAGCGGATCTTTTTGTCGTGGCGCAAGACGTCACGGCTGCGCAGTTTCTGTGCGCCGCAATCCAGCGATAACCGGCGCGTAAAAGATTCATCATGCCGGGCAGCTTCGCGAGCCACACAAGCGGGCGTGCCCACCAGATTTCGCGAGCGAGCGCCACAGCGGCATCGGCCCCGCCGAATTGCGTGCCGTCGCAAAGCAGCAGGCGCATCTCGCGCATTAATTCCTGTTCGGGAAGGGCCAGGATCTGACCGACTCGCGGGTCCTGCAATGGGGCAAGGGCAAAGTTACGTTTCGCCAGTGCCGGGGCGATCCAGCGCACGATCTTCATGCAGAAATTGCAATCGGCGTCGAAAAAGAGCCAACCTCGTGCGTGGCGGCCTTTGCTGTCGGTGAATTCTGAGGTGAGAGAAATCATGTTTGTTTTTCCGATAAACGCACAGATCCAAAACTGAACGTTTTGCGACCAGGGACGATTTTGCGAGATAAGCGCCGGATCGATGGGCCGCGGTTCAAGATCAGGTCAATCAGCCGGCTTTTTTGCGACCTGCCCCTAACAGCGTAATTACTTTGCCTCGCAGTTTGGCCACACCCTTCAGCGCGCTGTCCGGCATGCGGAGAACTTCTTCGAACAATCCGGTCATGGAGGTCAGGAAATCCAGCATGCTTTCGAGGCGTTCCAGGGTGTAGGCGTCTTTTTCAGGATCGGCCTTGATTTCCTGCACGCATTCGGCGAGCAGTCGGAGTGTCGGATCGATCTCGCGCCGCTTGCGCTCTTCAGAAACGATGCGGAATATTTCAAACACATCTTTCGGAGAATCGAAGTGGTCGCGGCGATCGCCAAGCACATGCACCACGCGCACGATGCGCCACCCCTGCAACTCGCGCAGGCTAGTGCTGACGTTGGAGCGAGCGACGGCTAGAATCACGGCGATTTCGTCCGCGGGCAACGGCTTCGGAGAGACGAAAAGCAACGCGTGAATCTGCGCAACGGTGCGGTTGATGCCCCAGCGGGTGCCCATCTCGCCCCAATGCAGCACGAATTTCTGGGCGACCGGAGAGAGCGCCGCGGATTTAGCGTGTTCGGTCATTTGCGTGTCCCCTCACAAGCTCGACTTCTTGCTATTCTGTTATTTCTGTCTATTCCGAATATACAGTACAAACGATTGTTTGTCAATCCGAGTGGTCATTCAAGTTGGGGGGATTTCGAAACGTCAGCCGACTGCTTGCATGGTGGAAACCAACTCGGGGATATCGATGCGGATCACCGTGCCATCACCGGGGCGGCTATCAATTTCCAGGTGGAAATCCGTGCCATACAAAACGCGCAACCGTTCGCGAACATTGCTTAGGCCAATACCTTCCACGTAAACGTGCGGCATTTTTTCTTCCGAGATACCGACGCCATTGTCTTCGATCTCGATGTGGAGGCGGCCGTCGCGATACGTGGTACGCAACTGGATCCTCCCACCTTCGATTTTCGGCGCGAGCCCATGTTTGAGGCAATTTTCCACGATAGGCTGCAGCAGCATGCTGGGCACGAAGGCTTCCAGCGTTTCTTCGTCGAGCTGTTTGATGATTTCGAGGTTGTCGCGGCCGAAGCGTGCGACTTCAATATCGAGATAGTCGTCGATGAAGTCGAGTTCTTCGCGCAAGGGAACAAAGGTTTCGTGCTTGCGCAGCAGCCGCCGCAAGATGTTGCTCAACTTCAGCACTACCCCGCGCGCGGTATCCGGATCGAACCGGATCAGCGCGGAAACCGTGTTCAAGGTATTGAACAAAAAATGCGGATTGATCTGACTGGAAAGCGCGTCCATGCGGGCCTTCAGCAGAAGTTGCTGATGGCGTTCCAGATTCATTTCAATGCGCGTGTTATTCCAGATTTTCAGCGGCGCGGCCACGGCCATCAAAGTGGCGATGACGGTAAGGCCCAGCCACCAATCAAAGTGGGGATCGATGGCGAAGAGCCATTTGGGTTTCGTCGCCGACACCAGGGCTACGCGCCCCAACTCCAATCCGACGCAAACCAGGAGGGGCAACATTTCCCAGGACGGTTTTGCGCGCCGCACCGCGCGGATCACCGCGCGGGGGATATTGAGAAAGGTGAACGGACCAAAATTCCAAAGGTCTTCTTTATTCGGTATGGCCTGCCGGATAAGTCCGCCGAGAAGACCAGCGGTGGCCGCGGCGGGCATGGCGAGCCATTCGTGGCCCATCAGAGCGGGAATGGTGATGATCGCTCCGCCGATGGGTCCGACGACGCGGCCGCCCAGGAGGCCCATCAAAAATGCGCCTTCAAGGGACAAATCCGCGAACCGGTACGGAAATCCGACGAGTCGCAGGGTGACGCCAACGATCAGCGGGGGCGTCATGAACAGCATTAATTTCAGCTTCTGGTCTGGGTCCCGCTCTTCGGTGAAAAGCACGCGCCGGAACGTATTCCACCGCGCCAGGAGAGCGGCGATGGACGAGGCGACACCCACCTTCAATAGCAAGGTGAACAGCAGATCGCGAACTGAGGTGGCGGTATCCATACGCGTGGGGCGTGTGTTTTGTGCGCTCGAAGCCGCTTCTGGTTAGGCTAAAACGTCTCCAAGTACGCTAAGCAATGTTACGCGCGAAGTAAAGCATGTAGCCGGGATTTCTACCGGCGCATCGAATGTGGTGTCGCTAGTGTACGCCCCCTGCAAAGGCTGTCTCTTATACACATC
>CAXMLS010000155.1:0-1788 GCA_964194235.1 uncultured bacterium
GGGATTTTTTCGCAGCAGGAGTGGCGGGAGTGATCACGAATCAGTTCCTCTTGGCTCGTTAGGATGCGAAAGAGTGTATGACGACCGCTCAGCGGCGGCAAGCGGGCTTAGCGCGGAACGAAACGGAATACAGAGATTTACGTGCAGCCGGCGCGATCGAGTTTGGCGAGCTTTTGGCGAGCTTCGTCGTTGCCTTTTCTTGCGGCGGCGGTAAACAGGCGATGAGCCTGGTAACAACTTTTGGTAACGCCCTGGCCGGTCATGTACATCGTGCCCAAGGCGAGCTCAGCGGAAACATCCCCATTACGGACATCGTCCCACAAGGAGCGAACGCTCTTGGGAGGCGCGACGGTCTGGGGCGTTTCTTTGGGGGTTGCGGCATTGTCCGCCGGATTCGCGGCAGGCTCTCCTTTGGGTTTGCTGACCTGTGGCTGGACCGGCTCGCTGGCTGCGGGTTTCGGAGCAGCCGTTTCCGGCGCTGGCGCAGGCGCGGGCTCGACCATCTGCTGACCCAGCCAAATGAATGCGCCGGCAGTTTCGCGGCGGAAAGTGAACAGCAGCGCCAGAAGCATCACAATAATTGCGGTTACGATGATCCCGGCAGTAGTGCTGATGCGTTTGGGCGCCATGGCCGCGCTACGCGCCTGCATATTTATCTCTTCGAGCATGGCGTCGGAACGCCGGCGGAGCTCGGTCACATGAATGCGCATGACTTCCTGTAACTGGGACTGAAAGCGATCCAGGGCCTGCTGCTGAGCTTTCTCGAGTAGTGATGGATAGCGGTCGAGCACCTGCGTCGTGGATGTAGCGGAGGCTACGGAAGATTCCAGTCCGGTTATCTGCGCGTGAACGGATTCGCGGATGGGGAACAATCTGCGTTCAGCCTCGCGCAGGACGCGAGCGGTGGATTCGCGAAAGGCGTCAAGTGCGCGTTGTTCTTCATGTTGAAAATGTTGCAACAAGGATTGCGCGTGCTGGTTGAGAGTGCCGGAGACGCGAGCTTCCACGGCTGCAGCGCCGCTAGCACTGGTCACGGAAGCCGGTTTGGAAAACGATTCCTCCTGCTCCAGTTCTGGTGCTTCGTCAAAATCATCACTGACCTCAGCGGAAGATCCTTCGTCATATTGCACCCCCGGATAGGAAGCGCCCGTGGCGGCTGCGGAAATTACGTCTCGTTTCGCGGGCGATTGCGGCATATGCACGGTTCTACGATCTGATCCGATCGCCGGGGGAAGAACACCGGCCCAGGGCACGTTTGCGGGATCCTGGCGGCGTGGGCTTTCGGATTGAGTGGCATGACTGGAATCCGCCAAGGGTACCGGAGTCGACGGGCTTGAGTATATGGATTGCGCGGGTTTCGCGGAGAGTCTTGCGAGAGCTTCGCTTCGCAACGCGCTCGTTTCGCGCTCAAGTAAATCGGATTTAGACGCCTTGCCGTTAGTTGGCGAAGCATGCTCGGCGGAGTTAATAGGAATAGGCGCCGATTTTGCGGCTGGCTGCGCGGCTTCCTGAGGAGCGGTTGAAAGCCAGGTGCGAATTTCAGAGCGAAACTGTTCCGAGACGTCGGTAAATTGCAAGCCACCCACACGCCCGTCTTTGTCGGCCCATTCTAGTCGACCACGGCCCTGAAGGCGGCGTTTGTCATCAATGTTGAAAGCAAAGTTTATTTCTTGCTTGGGGCGAACACGCTTTACGGCGCGGAAGCCGAAGCCATGTTCGGAAAAATTCAGAAGCATGCCGCCATTTCCGGGCTCTAGCTCAACGTAAAGACTGTCTCTTATACACATC
>CAXMLS010000156.1:0-3780 GCA_964194235.1 uncultured bacterium
TCGGTAACAGCGGTCGAAGCAAATTAAAGATTGTCTTGTATCCGGCCTTCGTGCTCTTTCGGAGCATACGACCGCGTCCGCCCTCACCCTTCTCGATGAATGTTTCTAAAAACGATTCAAAAGAATCTACGCTGCGTGCTTCTTTCATTCCTGCGTTCAGCGGCGCGAGAATCACATCAGCCAACGGCTGAACACTATTCTTTGTGCTGTATTGTCCGCCGACAGGCGCGAGGTTCTTGTACACATCCTTGCGGACCTTGCGACCGTTTACGGTCACGGTCTCGCGATACTTAAGCCGCCACTGGTTGCCCCATTGAATAATCGAGCCGCGTTGCATGGTGCGGTCTCCCTGAACTGAGTACAGGCTATCACATTTGGGTACACCGTGGGTACAATTATTTTCAATAACACCCATAAAATGGCACTATTTTGACTGTTTGTATAGGTTTCCTAAACCTTAGGTCGGGAGTTCGAACCTCCCCAGCCCCACCATCGGTTCGAGATTCACACTCACTTTTACAGCAGCGGTTTCTCACGGGTGCGGCACGGTCGCGCACGTTTCCTTGGACTTCTCACTTTCGTGTCCCTTGGAATCAATGGCAGTGGTTACGTAGCAATATCGCTTGCCAGACTGTACGGTCGTATCCACATAGCCTTGGGTAGTCGAAGTGCCCAACTTCGCGAACTCTTCACTGGCGCCGTATAAACTGCGATACACGTTGTAGCTGACGGCTCGCGCAGATTTTTCCCAGGTAATCGTGACCTGGTGCGGGCGCGAAGCTTCCTGCACCTGCTGTTTTGTTGACGAGTTTTTGTAGAAGTGCCAGCCTATCGCGAGCACGCCCGCCATCGCGATCACAACCATTGCCAAGCGTTTAGCGGTCATAGCTTCGCGCCTCACGTAAACATTTACCCTTACGGAACTTTGTTTTCAGCAGCTTCCAGTATGCGCGTTTCGCGAATATATTTACCCAAACAAAAAGTGGCTTACACTGTTTTTATGCCGCGCCATCCTTGGGCTCGCTGGCGAAAAATCAACTTATCTACCGGAAACGACTGCCACAACGGACGAAATTCCGCTTCAGAGGCCGTGTTAAAGTACAATTTGCGCTTTCAAATTTACCGTAATGATGGAACCACAAAAAATCGGGCGCTACGAAATTATTGAAGAGAAGGGGCGCGGGGCCATGGGCGCGGTGTATCTCGCGCGGGATCCGGCCATGGACCGCATCGTCGCGCTGAAAACCATTCACTCCGTGGCGCTCACCGGGCCGCAAGCCAACGAATTTCGCGAACGATTTTATCGTGAAGCGCGTTCCGCCGGCGGACTGGCGCATCCTGGCATAGTTACGGTGTTTGACGTGGGCGAGCAGGATGGCACGCCGTACCTGGTGATGGAATATATCGATGGCCGCACGCTTGCCGACGCCGCAAAACATGGCGAACGCTTCACGTTTGAACGCGTGTGCGAAATCGGCCAACAAATCGCCGAAGCGCTCGGCTACGCGCACACCAACGGCGTCATTCATCGCGACATCAAGCCGGCGAATATTTTGCTGACTTCCAAGGAAAAATACGGAATTGAACGCCCCAAGATTACTGATTTCGGCGTCGCCAAGCTGGGCACCACGCACATCACCACAACGGGTCAAATGCTGGGCACGCCGGCGTTCATGCCGCCGGAGCAATTTACCGGAGCGCCCATCGACGGACGCAGCGACCTTTTTTCTCTCGGCGTGATTTTGTATTGGATGGCCACCGGAGAACACGCGTTTCCCGGTGAAACGGTCACCGCGGTTTCGTACAAAGTCGTGCATACCGAACCGGTGCCGCCGCGCAAGCTGAATCCAGCGGTGCCTGCCTGGTTCGATCAAATTATTTTGAAGTGCCTGGCGAAATCTCCCGCGGATCGTTATGCGTCCGGCGAAGATTTAGCTCGCGATCTTGTGACGCTTCGAGCCGGCCGCACGGCCGCAGAATTGCAGGCCGCAGTTCCCTTGTCATTCGCGGGCGATCCGGGTAACGGCATGGACGTTACGCTGGATTCGCATCCTGGCGTGCCAACCGAACAAGGAGTTCGCAGATCAAGCGTCGAAGTTACTCCGGGAAAAACGAGCGCTGGAGTTGGTTCAGAAAAACTCGCGGCGGAAAACGACATGCCTGTGCTCGTCAAACGAAAGAGGCATGCCGCTCGGGTTGTGATCGGCGTTTTGATCGCGGGAATATTATTGGCGGCAGGCTGGTACGGCTACTCACATCGCGAACACGTGACGTCGATGCTGACTCCCGATTCTGCGCAGAAAACCATTGCGGACACCAACACGGTTCAAGCGCCGGCGAAAGCGACGAACGGAAGTCGCCAACCACGTAAAGAAAATCTTCCCTCAGCCAAAAAGATCGAGGCTAAGCCGACAGATTCGACAAAGAGTTCCGCGGCAGCGTTGCCCACTCCTCCGCGAGTGGGGTTTGATCCGAAACAGCTGGATCCCAATGGGAACGCGAAGTTGAAGATCGAGGCGGAGCAATTCCCGCCAAATGTGGACTTCACAGTGGAAATGAACGGGAAAATTTATTTTGAGCGGGGGGCTGCGAAGAACCAGAGCGTTTTCGACGATCTCTACGTTCCGCCAGCGGTCACGGAGTTTCGGGTCATCGCCGGAGAAGGCGCAAACCGAAAAACTTCCAATATTGTGAGCGCGGAATTCAAAGCCAAAAAGAAAAAAACGTTGCGCATCGAACTACGGACACAAGGGCAAAAAAACAGCTCTGGGATTCCGGCCGGCGTCTATCCGGATTCGCAAATTGTAGTCACCCTCAAATAGTCAAGACTCCCAACCTATTTTTTGTGAAGAGAGCGGTTCGTTCGAGAAGAATGATGCGTCGTTGCGCAAGCATTCGGGGTGTGGGCTTCGCTCGCATGTTTCATCTGAGGGAACTCACAATTCTGGCCGATGGCATCAAGGTATTATTAATGAATCCGGGCGAATGCCGCATGGTACGGCGGATGGCCGCGCGGAGAAATGAATGCGACAAGTGGGTGGAGCGCGCGTTTTGCGTGGCAACACGCGAAGGGAATTCATCACTACCCAGGTGGAACCTAAAGTCGACACGCTGTTAACGAGCTTGATTGCCGCGCTGGTGGCTTACGGCGGCAACTCCCGACGCTCGAATCCCGACGAAGCGATTCGGATCCCGGGATTTGATGATTTGGTTGCGACGCTAACGTTGCTGGCACGCATCACGCTTCCGCTGGAAACAGCGCGCGGTTTGTCTCCTGAAGATGGAGCGCACGCGGTGCATTGCGCGATGGAAGCCGCCAGCCACGATACCGTACGCTCTCTGCTCAGTGCGATCTCTCAATACTCGCCGGAAGAACACGAGTTACCCCAACCCTATTTACTGCGACTCTCGGAGAATTTAATTTTTGAGTATCTCGGCGCGGAATTCGCCGCAGGAGCGCTGACGCCGGTGATTGTGGGTCCCACGTTCGATCGTCTGGGCGAAGCGCTGGTCGCGGCGGGAAAATATTCCGCTGCGAATTCCGCGGAACATTATTCTTCGCTAGCAAAAACCTGGGCAATGGAAAAATACCGCGAAAAACTGGTGACGCGGTTCTGGCTGGAACTGCCGCCGCGCGAAAAATCCGCAGCGCTGAGAGGACCGGATTTGTGGAGCGTGCCGGTTATCGCTATTCGGCAAGCCCTGGGCAATCTGGCGGACGCCGGCGCGGATGCGCCCCGCCGCGAAGCTCGCAATATTATTCCTGTCTCTTATACACAT
>CAXMLS010000157.1:0-5193 GCA_964194235.1 uncultured bacterium
GAGATGTGTATAAGAGACAGAATATAGGTACCGCGTCGAATGTGGTGCCGCTGAACGGACAAGGATTTTTTGAGGATCAGCCCATCCAGCTTCCGGCGGGAAATCACAGCATCGTTGCAGCGTATGCGGGTGACAACAGCTACACCGCGAGCACTTCGGCGGCAGACACCATCGCAATCAGCCAGGCGACCACAAACATCGCGGCGTCGGGGCCGGCATCCGCGACTGCAAATCAGTCGATATCGCTGACGGCGACGATAACCACGAACAGCAACGGCGCGGCGCCGACGGGTACGGTGACATTCAATTCCGGAACGACGACGCTGGGGACAGCGCCGGTGGTGGGGACGGCGGCGAATCCCAATACAGGGGTGTCGGCATCTGGCAGCGCTAACCTGTCGGCGACGTTTGCGACTACGGGGACGAAGAGTGTTACCGCGACGTACAGCGGAGACGCAAACTACTCGGCGTCCGGGCCTTCGACGGCGCTGTCGGTAAACGTTACGACAGCGGCGGCGGCGGGAGCGTTCACGATAAGTGCTACGCCGGTGACGGTGACTGCGGGCGGCAATGGGGTCTCGACAATTACCATCACACCCGGTGCGGGTTTTGTTGGCGGCGACGTGCAGGTGACTTGCGCTGCGACGGGGTTGCCTCCCGGAGTTACGTGCACGCCAAATCCCTTGACGATTACAGTTCCGGGAACGACGCCGGTGAGTGGACAGATGACGGTTGCGGTGCAAGGACCGTCTGCGAAATTGTCGGCGGCAGTGCAAACCGACACGCGGACAATGCTAGCTGCGGGAGCAACTTTTCCGTGGACTGGAAATTCCGGCGGTGGCTGGTGGACGCTGAGTGCGGGTACGGGTTTGGGTGCAATGTTGCTGCTGCTAATGCCCGGATTGGGTCGGCGAAAACAAATTCGCGCGGCGCTGGGGCTGGGGCTGCTTTGTGTGTTGAGCTTTACGTTGGGATGTGGAGGCGGCAGCAGCGGAGGGGGCGGCGGTGTGGGCGCGGTGGCCACGCACACCAGCATTTCGGTGACGACGGCGAAATTGCCGTCGAGCGCGAATAATTTTGCATTTACCGTGACGGTGACTTCATCGGGTACCGCGCCAACCGGACAGGTACAACTATTCGACGGAGTGACCGCGCTGGGTTTGCCGGCAGCGGTGTCCAACGGAACTGTAATGTTCAACAGTGGCTTGGGGGCGGTGGGGACCCACGCGATCAGCGCGCATTATTTGGGGAACACAACCACGTTGGCTTCGGCGAGTGGAGCGCTGAATTTAACGGTGACAGGGACGACCACGGTACCGCTTACTACGATGCCGAGCGGATCGGGAAATATAAATCTGACCATTCAGTAGGGCGGAAGTATTGCGCAAGAATAAATGCGCGGCCCTTAATTAAGGGCCGGGGGAAAGAAGACGCTCCAGAAGATTGGAGACGGGGACAAGAATTCTACGGGGACGAGCATACCGCCCTGGGCCTGTTGCGGAGCGCGCACGATGCGAGCGTCCACGCGTTTTTGATTGTGGGGATTCTCGAGTGAGAGCTTAGTGCCTTCCGCCAGGGATTCAGGGATCAGGATCATCGCGCCGTTCTGGCTGACCGTGTGGGTCTCGGCGTCGAGCGGTTTGGGTCTGCCGACGATGTGTAGTAACAGCGGCATGCGCAGAAGTACACGCTGAGCGCGGCGGCGTTCTTCGGACGTTGGCGGGCGCGTGATAGCCGCGCGTGTAGCCGTGGCTGCCGAGCGGATTATAGCGCCAGCGGGCGTTGAAGAGTTTCCGTTTGCCTTGGAATTGGCGTTTCCGGTTGTAGCGGCTCGCGATTGATTTCCGTGTGAAGTGGCGGCAGAGCGGTTGGCGTTTCCGTTTGCTGCTACTGGCGAGTGATTGCCGCTTACCTGTGTCTTCATAATTCCAGGCCCCAAAAATCCATCTCCGGTGTTACCAGCTCAATTCCGTATTCCCAGCCATCGGGGCGCGCGCCGCCTTTCCAGACCACGACAGCAGGGTTGCTGCAATTGCTGGCGAGATTGGTGAGCTCGAGGCGATGATCCAGTTCGAGGGAATGTTTCAGCACCACCATGCAGCCATAGGGATTCACGACCCGCGTATGCGCTTCCACCTCAATATGGTCGCTAGGAGTAGTGCCCCATTCCAGGCGAACGTGGACGCGGGAATTCATGCGCTGGCCGCGGCGTTTTTCGCGGTAGCGCGCACCAACTGGTTTGGTTTCGCTTACTTTCACGGACATATCTGGCCTCAAATTTTCTTCGGTGAGCCCATGTTAAAGTTGGGAACGAAAAGGGTCAATGGTACGTGTTTCATACTGGTACTGAAGGCGTAGCTGCCCGATAGGACAGGTCAAAGAAAAGTGAAGAATCTGATTGTCAACGCGGATGACCTGGGATGGGCGGATGGCGTAAACCGCGGAATCGCGGAGGCGCATCGCAACGGAATTGTAACCAGCGCTTCCCTGCTGGCGAACGGCCGGGCCTTCGCTTCGGCTGTGGAACTGGCGCGCGCAACTCCGGCACTCGGCGTGGGCGTGCACCTGAATCTAAGCGATGGCAAACCGGTATCCGCGGTGGCGGCGGTCCCGAGCCTTGTGAACGAGCACGGTGAGTTTGCGGGCGGGCCAGAAAATTTGTTGCTGCAAATGGCGCGAAGGAAACTGCGCTTGAAAGAAGTGGAAGGCGAATGGGAGCTGCAGATTCAGAAAATTTCGCACGCGGGAATTCAGGCCACTCATCTGGATGGGCACAAACATGTGCACATGCTGCCGGGACTATTTGAGATCGCGCTGCGGCTGGCGAAACGCCATGGCATTGGAGCGGTGCGGGTTTCGCATGAAGCCTCCCCATTGCGCGCCGCGCTATCCAAGGGGAAAAAACAAAATGCGCCGGTGGTGCTGAAGCAAGGGGTACAGGCGCGCGCGCTGAAATTTTTTGTGCGGGATGCGCGAGCGCTGGCCGAACGCGCGGGGATCGCTACGGCAGATTATTTCTGCGGCATTGCACAGACCGGCGAACTGACGATAGAAGGCGTGGGGCAATTGCTGCGCAGCCTGCCGCAAGGCACGACAGAAATGATGTGCCATCCGGGATTCATGGATGCGGAGCTGGGGAAGTCTGCGACCAGGTTGCAGGATTCGCGCCGGGTGGAAGTGAGCATTCTTACGAACCGGGAGATTCGAAATCTTGTCGCGTCGCAAGGGATTCGCCTGATAGACTATGCTTTTGCCGCACAAAAGGCATAAGAAGGCGTGCGAACTGGAAGCATGAGAAGCGAATCCCCTATCCGCTACTCGATCGTTGTTCCGTTCTTCAACGAACAGGAAAACATTCCTCCCCTGTACATGAAGCTTACGGAAGTAATGGACGCCATCGGCGATCCGTATGAACTGGTGTTTGTGGATGACGGGAGTCGCGACAATACCTTCAAAGTGTTGTCGGATATTTATGAACACGACCGCCGGGTGAACCTGGTGCGGCTGCGCCGTAATTTTGGACAAACCGCGGGATTGAAAGCGGGCTTCGATTTCGCGCGCGGCGAAATTATCATTTCCATGGATGGCGACCTGCAACACGACCCGGAAGAGATTCCCCGGTTCCTGGAAAAAATCGAAGAGGGCTACGACCTGGTCAGCGGCTGGCGGAATGCGCGGCGGGACCACTGGCTGATGCGGCAACTGCCGAGCCGCACCGCAAACTGGATGATGGCAAAGCTCTCGGGCATCGATTTGCACGATTTTGGAACAACGTTCAAAGCGTACCGGCGGGAAATTATTCAGGAAATTCAGCTGTACGGAGAGCTGCACCGATTCATTCCGGCGCTGGCCAGCTCGACGGGCGCGAAAATCGCGGAAGTGCCGATCACCAACATGAACCGCAAAAGCGGCAAGTCCAATTACGGCATCGGGCGGACGATACGCGTATTCCTGGACTTATTGATCGTAAAATTTTTGCTGGATTACTCCACTCGCCCACTGCAATTTTTTGGATTGCTGGGCGTAGCCGGAGCAGGTTCGGGAATGGCCATCGGAACTTTTCTGGCATTTGAAAAGGTTCACGGCAAGGCCATCATGCTGGAGCATGGACCGCTGATGCTGTTAGCGGTAGCGCTGTTTATCAGCGGTGTGCAATTAATTTCCATGGGACTGCTGGGCGAGATTATTGCGCGGACCTACTACGAGTCCCAGAACAAGCCCATCTATTCTCTGCGAGAAGTGAAGAGCCATCGCAAAGAGATGAACGATCCCGCCGAACCGGCGCGCCCTTCGGGCAGCTCCGAGCGATAAATTTCACATAACTATTCGTAAAGCCATAAGCTGACTGGCGCGCGCAAAGTGCGGTGTTTTGCTGCGGCCTGAACAGTGCGGAGGTTCGATGGATCGGCAACATTTTTACGCGATGATGAATGGCGAAGGCACCCTGGATTACGAGCTATACCTGAACACCAAGGCGCTGCTGTCCTGCCAGACGAAGTATGAAGAGCTGTGCAATGCGGATGAATTGCAGTTTCAGGTGATCCACCAGGTGGAAGAACTGTGGATGAAATTGATCGCGTATACGCTGCTGGATATTGACGAATATTTGCAGCAGGAAAATACCAACCGGGTGATCACATTGTTCCGGCGAGTGCATCTCACACAACGATTGATGATCCAGCAGATCGCGCTGCTGGAAACGATGTCGCCGAAAGAATACCAGGCCATCCGCACGCGGCTGGGGAATGGCAGTGGGCAGGAGTCGCCGGGATTCCGCGTGCTGCTGAAAATGTACCAGCCGATCTGGAATTCGTTCAAGACCAGTTATCTCGAAAGGAATGGGCTCACGATCGAGAAGATTTATGACTCGGAGTATTCGCACGGCGACGCGTACGTGGTGGCGGAAGCGTTGGCGGAATTCGACGCGTTGTTTCAGAAATTCCGTTACGAGCATATGCAACTGATTCACCGGACGATTGGGTTCGGCGCGAAATCGCTGAAGGGGCGCGCGGTAGAAATTCTGGAAGAAGGGATGAGACAGAAATTTTTTCCAGAATTGTGGGAGATTCGCGGACAGATGACCGATAAATGGGGCGCGCAGTATGGATTGAAGCGCGATCCGCTGGGCGGACATCACTGACGGGATGAAACGCAAATACGGGGAATTTTGGAAAACAAGACCCAGGTTCATAC
>CAXMLS010000158.1:0-7590 GCA_964194235.1 uncultured bacterium
TAGCTCAGTTGGTTAGAGCGCTCCCCTCACACGGGAGAGGTCAAAGGTTCGAGTCCTTTATCGCCCACCATCCTTTCTCAGTCTCTCATCATTCCCGCATCCCTTTAATAACGACCGCGCCGTGCTGTGTTCAAAAGTAAATTTTTGGCACGCCCGCGCCATTTATCTGTCCGTTGCACAATCTATGCTTCGCCGCTTCTCGCTCAGCATTTCTCTTCAGTGCATGACCTTGCACGCCATTCCCGCGCCTTTCAGCTATAATGCGCAAATTCTTGGGATCGTCGGAGGCTCAGCATGGCCATGATTGCGCCTGCAGCCGATTGGGATGCGCTGGTCCGCAAACTAAAACAGGAAGCGCCGGAAGCATTTCTCTCCGACGGCCGTGTCCTCAACCTCATCGAAGGCCAATGGCAAGAGCCGGGATTCGGCCGCCATTATGAATCGTCCGTCGACGGCCGCAGCCTTGGCCGGATTCCCATGCTCGAGCTGGAGACCGCCCGGCGCGCGGTGAAGTTTGCCAAATCCGAAGCCGCCGCCTGGGCCGCTGTCGATCTGGACGAACGTCGCAGGCGCGTGACCGCATGTCTCGACGGACTTCGCCAGCAGCGCGAACTGATCGCGCTGCTGCTCATTTGGGAAATCGGCAAGCCCTACGCGCAAGCGCTCACGGACATCGATCGCTGTATCAGCGGCGTTGAGTGGTACTTGGAAAAAATCGAGCCCATGCTCGATAGCCGCAAGCCCATCGGCCTTATCTCCAACATCGCGTCGTGGAACTACCCCATGTCAGTGCTCATGCACGCCGTCCTGGTGCAGGTGCTCGCGGGAAATTCCACTATCTCGAAAACTCCTACGGACGGCAGCTTGTACGCGTTGACGCTCACCCACGCCATCGCTCGGCGCTGTGGCTTGCCGGTTTCTCTCGTCAGCGGTTCCGGAGGTCAGTTAAGTGAAGCGCTGGTGCGCAACGAATACATCGATTGCCTCGCGTTCGTCGGCGGTAAGACCAACGGCGGCGTAATCGCCTCCGCGATGTACGACGACAAGAAGCGCTACATGCTGGAAATGGAAGGCGTCAACACGTATGGCGTGTGGCAATTTTCCGATTGGGCCAACCTCGCGCAACAAAATGCGCAAAGGCTTTGACTACGGCAAGCAGCGTTGCACTGCCTACGTCCGCTACGTAGTGCAGCGCGAACTTTTCCCGCAATTCCTGGAAATGTATTTGCCCATTCTGCGTTCCTTGCGTTACGGAAATCCCGTTTTAGTTGAATCCGAGAACGATTCATTGCCCAAGCTGGACTTCGGTCCACTGATCAACAGTAAAAAGGTCGAAGAGTTGCGCGTCCTTTACACTGAGGCGCTTGGCAAGGGCGCCATCAGCCTTTTCGACGGCACGCTGCAGGACAGCATGATTTTTCCGCAGCAGGATACGTCCGCCTATGTCGGCCCCACCGCGCTGCTGAATACGCCGCGCAACTCAAAGCTTTATCACAACGAGCCGTTCGGTCCCATCGACACCATCGTGGTCGTCGATCACCTCGAAGAACTCGTTTCCGAAATGAACGTTTCCAACGGCTGCCTGGTTTCTTCCATTGCCTGCGATGACCTGAAGATCGCGCGACGAGTCGCCGACGAATTGCGCGCTTTCAAAGTCGGCATCAATACCATGCGCTCGCGCGGCGACCGCGAAGAAGTTTTCGGCGGCATCGGCCAATCGTGGAAAGGATGTTTCGTAGGCGGGCGTTATCTGGTGCACGCGGTCACGCAAGGCGCAGCCAACGAAAAGCATTACGGGAATTTCCCCGAATATACGCTGCTACCCGAAGAAGTTTTATCGCGGTCGTTAGCTGCTTCCAGCCCGGCAAAATAGTTTCCGTACGCGTGTTGGTAGTCACATCTCAGGCGGCCTACCACAAACAGTGGATAGTTATGGTTTGTAACTCTTTGTTACGCTGGCGTACGTAGCTAGGGTTGCTGAAAACTTTGGCTTAGGTGCTCTCCAGCTTTGTGGCTGTCACCAGTGGATTCGAGGGGTGACAGTGACCAAATCGATCCTCATTGTCGATGACAGCCAGGCGATCCGTAGGGCTACGCGCGATTTTATTGAGACCACTACCGAGTTCGCGGTGTGCGGTGAAGCGGTCGATGGAATTGATGCGCTTGATAAAGCGCGCGCCCTCCATCCGGATTTGATTATTTTGAATCTGGCGATGCCGCGCATGAATGGTTTGCAGGCTGCCCGCGCTTTGAGGATTACGTCTCGCGTTCCCATTATTCTGTTTACGCTCTATGCCAGCGAGATTAGTTCCGCTGACATCATTCCGGCTGGCATCAACGCGGTCGTATCTAAAGTTGCGGATCTCGCGTTGTTGGCTAAACAAGTACAGACCCTTCTTGCCGCCACATAAATGCTGATGTTCTAACTTGTTTGTACACCAGGGTACGAAGCTGGCGGGTGCAGGAAACTAAATGCTGAGCGTTGAATCGTGGCTAACTTTTGCGTGGGATTAATTTCTACCAAGCGGATTATTAAGATCGCTTTTTCTTCCGTACACGGATCACCGCTGTTTTATTAACCTTTTTCCTCACCGCCGCGCGTCCAATTTTATTGGTGGCCTTATAACCGGCGCGTTCGAAAGCCCGCCACATATACCAGCTCGCCAAAGTTCGATATGGCCGCCAGCGTTCTCCAAACGCCAGCAACTCCTTCGGCTTGGGCATGCGTTTTTTTCCGTACGTTACCGACCAACCTTTTTTTACGCCCAGGTCGTGAATCGGCAGCACATCGGGGCGGCCCAGCCGAAAAATTAAAAACATCTCCACCGTCCAGGCGCCGATTCCGCGCACCGACACCAGCCGCTCAACCAACTTATCGTCGGACAGGTTCCGCGCTTCTTCCATCGTCGGCACGACGCCTTCAATCGTTTTCCGCGCCAGGTCCTTCATCGCCAATACTTTTGCGCCGGAAAGCCCCGCCTTGCGCAGTACCGGCGCGCGAAGCTTCAGCATCTCCTGCGGAGTTGGCGCGCGGCCATTGGTACCCAGCGCTTTGATGCGCGCGAAAATCGTCGCCGCGGCTTTGCCCGAAATTGATTGGTACGTGATGGACTCCATCAACGCTTCGTAGGGGCTGTCCGTTGATTCCATTTCAATTTGAAATTCCATGGTGTCTTGGATCAAGCGCGCCAGTCGCTCGTCCTTCGCGGACAGTTCGGCCTTTGCCAGATGCAAGTCAAACGGCAGCGATACTGCGGTGGTGGACATGAAAGATACCTCGTCGAAGCGGAACAATTCTAAATAAATTTGCTTCTAAAAGATGTAAATAAACTTTGCCCACGAAATGCATCGGCCTAGCGGCTTTTTGATTGATACCCAGACTCCAAGGCATCTTCCGGCCCTGTGCTAACATTATCGGTTCATGCAAACAGGAATTATTGGACTGCCGCAGGTCGGAAAAACCACGCTCTTTCGCATCCTCACCAAAGCCGCTGTCGAAGGCAAACCCGGCGCACAGGGCACGCACGTCGGTGTGGCGAAGGTTCCCGAGCCCCGTCTCGTCGAACTCGCCAAGCTCTACAGTCCCAAAAAAATTACCTACGCGACGGTGCAGTACGTTGACGTGGGCGGCATGCAGAAGGACCGTAACCGCGACGCGCTGGCACCTCTCCGCGAAGTCGACACTATCGCGCATGTCATTCGCGTGTTCGACGATCCTTCCGTACCGCACGCCGCCGGCAGTATAGATCCGCTGCGCGACGCGACCAATCTTGAACTGGAATTAATTCTCGCCGATCACGATCAAATCTCGCGCCGCCTGGAGCGCCTCGACAAAGACCTGAAGAAAAAGAAAGACCCCATCCTCGAAGCCGAAAAAAATGTCTTGGAAAAGTGCAAGGCGCATCTCGAATCCGAGAAGCCTCTGCGCGAACTGCAGCTCACGCCCGAGGAACGCAAGCCCATCGGTGGATTTTTGTTTTTGTCGCAACGCCCCATGCTCTTCGTGCTGAATCTTGGTGATGACGAAGCCGCGGAACTTTCGACCGCTGTGGAACGCCACAAATTAAGCGCCCTGGTGGGACGTCCCAACACTGCGGTTGTCGCGATTTGCGGCCGCCTGGAAGCCGAGCTCGCACAAATGGAAGAAAAGGAAGCTGAGGAGTTGCTCTCTTCCTATGGGCTCAAAGAGCCGGGCCTGAATCGCTTGATTCACGCGACCTACGAGTTGATGGGCCTTATCCCTTATTTCACCGCTGGTGAACCGGAAGTCCGCGCGTGGACCATTCGCAAAGGCGCCACCGCCGTAAAAGCCGCCGGCGAAATTCACAGCGACATTGAGAAAGGTTTTATCCGCGCCGAAGTGGTTCGCTGGGACGATCTCCTGACCGCAGGCAGCGTCGCCGCCGCCCGCGAAAAAGCCCAGGTCCGCCTCGAGGGCCGCGAGTACATCGTGCAGGAAGGCGACGTCATCCTCTTCCGCCACAGCGGCTAAACGCCGGCCGCATTCCCGTTTCAAAATTCCCGCTCACCTGACATACCATGTCTACCGTGCGCATCGCATTAGCGGCCCTTCTGGGCCTTATTGCCGCGGCCGGGAATCTTCTCGGCGGCTATTTCGTCGTTTACCGCACCTGGCCGCGCCGCTATCTGCAATATTTCCTGGCACTGGGCGCGGGCTACATGCTCGCGGTGGCCTTCCTCGACGTGATACCCGAATCCGTGCGCCTGAGCGGCGACAATGCTTTCCTGTTTATTTTGATCGGCTATTTCCTCGTGCATCTTTTCGAGCACACCATTGCCCCGCATTTTCATTTTGGCGAAGAGACGCACCATGATGAGGTCAGCCATCACCACGCCCGTACCACCATGCTTCTAGGCCTGGCCATCCACACATTTTTCGACGGTGTCGCCATCGCTTCAGGCTTCCTGGTGTCCACCTGGCTGGGTACGATCATCTTCGTGGCTATTTTTTTGCATAAACTCCCCGAAGGTTTCACCGTGGCGTCTGTGGTCCTTGCCAGCGGCCAGACCCGCCGCAACGCGATCCTTGCATCCGGGTTATTAGGTGCAGCTACGCTTCTGGGAGTCTTGCTGACGACCTTGCTACAGAGCCAACTCAAGTACGCGCTGCCCCTCTCGGGAGGCGTCACCATGTATGTGGCCGCCACTGACCTGCTGCCCGAAGTCAACCGCGAGCCGGACTGGCGCATAGCTTTGCTGGTCCTCGTTGGGGTAGCCAGCCTCCTGATAATGCAGCATTTGCTGCATGTGTAATTTTGCCGAACACCCGCCCTTTTTACATCTGCGATTTGCAACTTTCTGACACTACGTGGGTTTGATACAGTGTGTCGGTTATGGCCAGGACCGACGTCCAACTGATGCTGGACGTGAAGGCGGGCGACGAACAGTCGTTTGCGCTTCTCTTACATCGCTATAGGACGCCGCTGGTCAACTTCCTCTACCGGATGGTTCGGAATCGGGAGCAGGCAGAGGACCTGGCACAGGAGGTTTTTATCCGGGTGTACCGCGCGCGGGCCGATTACGTCCCCAGCGCGAAATTCACCACCTGGCTGTTTCGCATCGCTACGAATCTGGCGCTGAATTCGCTGCGAGACAGTCGTCATCAGCGCATGGAGCTTTCTCTCGATGCTCCTGTCACCGTCGACGCAGAAGATGGAGACGAACGGCCCCTCGATGTCGCGGAGAAAAATCCCAACATCGAAGAGCACCTGGTTCAGGAGGCACAACGCGACATGATCCGGCACGCCATCGAAAAACTTCCGGAAAAGCAGCGTGCCGCCGTCCTGCTGCACAAATATCAGGAACTGGATTACGGCGAAATTTCCAAGATTCTGGAATGCTCGGAAAGCGCGCTTAAATCTTTGCTCTTCCGCGCCTACGAAACGCTGCGAGTGGAACTGGCCCCGCTTGTGGCGCTGCGAGCAAGACAATGAGCCCCCAAAGTATCGGGCGCCAAAAAAATTAAGTCCCAGTCAACGAAGCCAGTGAAGGGAAGGCAGTTATGAGTTGTGCTCGAATGGAAGGCCGGCTTCTCGCTTTTATCGACGGCCGCTTGAAAGAAAAGGAACAGCGCGAGATGCAGAGCCATCTTGCCGCTTGCCCCGCGTGCACGCTGCGCGTCAACGAGTTTCGCTCGGTCAGCGGCTTGCTCGATGAGTTGCCGCAGATTGAGCCATCACCCGCGTTTGATGTGCGCGTTCGCGCGCGCATCGCCGCTGAGCCCGTCAAGCAGAGCTGGTGGTCCTGGTTTGGCGCGGCACCTCGCGTTTTGGTTGCAGCTTCCATGCTGCTGCTCGCTACCGTGTGGGTCGGCCATCATCCCGTTGATCACACCGACGTGGCCAATTCCAATGGCTCCGACGAAACGCAAATGATGCAGGACCTGCCGGTGCTGGAAAATTACGACGTGCTCGCCAATTTTGAGCCGCTAACCGAATTGCCCCAGCCAGTGCAGGCCGAAGACTCAACTCAACAGGAGATGTAAGTGACGTGGCGCACACAATTCGCGAGCGGTTTCCTCGCGCTGGCGATTGGCGCCGGGTGTGCGATTTCGTCTGCAGCGCAGCGTCAGGATCCGGCCAACGCCAAGCCCAAGCCGCAATCCGCTCCGCAGACCAGGCAAGCGCCGCGCGAAAATCCCCGGCCGCAAGCTCCGCCACGGGAACAAAGACAACCGACGTCAGCGCCGCAGAGACCACAAAGCAGGGAGCAATATCCTGCGCCGCGTCCGACACGGCAGAATGGCGAGCCAACTCCTGCGTCGCGCCGCGACCGGCCTTATAACGGTTCGGCAAATTCAGATCGCGTAATCAGAAATCCCAATAATAGCGGCGCAGCTAATGCAGACCGCTCCGGCGAGGCGGCCCGTTCCGATCGGCCAGTGAATTCCGGTCGTCAAAATAATTACGATCGTCAGGGTGCAAATCGGCAGTCGATCGGCAGCGATCGCCCGGCCATAAATCCGAATCGTCCGAACTCCGATCGTCCCGCGCAAAACCGCGAATTCACAAATCCCAATCGCCCGCCGGCCAGTCAATATCCCGGCAGCGGCAATTACGATTCCTACAGAAACAATCAGCCTTCGCGGCTCACTCCCGAAGAACGCCACCGCGTTGTTCAGAACGAGCAGCGCTTCCGCCAATTGTCTCCGCAGCAGCAGCAGGACATGCGCGAACGCGGCCGCGTCTGGCAGCAGATGACTCCGCAGCAGCGCGATCACATCACCAACGAAGTGCTGCCCACCTGGAAGCAGATGCCTCCGCAGCGTCAGAAAGCCATCGAGCAGCGCCTGGGCGTTTTGAAAAACATGCCGGAATCCGCGCGCAATCAGCACCTCAACGACCCGAACTTTACCCGCGGCCTCAGCGACGAAGACCGCGCCACGCTGCGCGATTTAAGCCACCTCCACGTAGGCGGCGCCCCCGATCCTCCCAACGAATAATTTCTCGCTCCCCTGAGTTTTTCTACCGTCGAATAATTTATTTGAGTAGTCACGGCGCGCGGCATTACCGCTACGTATTACGCGCGCGCGAGCCGGTCGCTGTCATTCCGACCGGAGCGGGCCGACGC
>CAXMLS010000159.1:0-1730 GCA_964194235.1 uncultured bacterium
GTGTATAAGAGACAGGTTCCAGACCTGGCTGGGAAGTGTGCGCGGAAGCCAGCACCGGCCGCGAAGCGGTTACTTTGGCGGAGCAATTTAAGCCCAAAGTTGTGGTGATGGACATCAGCATGCCCGAGCTGAATGGCCTGGAAGCCGCCCGGAAAATTTTGAAGCTCCTCCCTAAGACGGAAATCGTCATCCTGACCCTGCATTTTTCCGATCAACTGGTTCGCGAAATATTGGCGTCTGGCGCGCGCGGTTACATTATGAAGTCCGATGCCGACCGCGATCTTGTAGCCGCCGTGGAAGCGGTGTCCAATCATCACTCCTATTTCACCGCCCGAGCCGCGGATATGGTACTCAACGGCTTCAATGCCGGAAGCCACGCGCCTGATCCCGGTACCGTCCTGCGTAACCGCCTAACACCTCGTGAGCGCGAAATTGTGCAACTCCTCGCGGAAGGGAAGAGCAGCAAAGAAGTCGCTGTGTCCCTGAACATCAGTGTCAAAACCGCCGAGACCCATCGCGCAAATATCATGAGGAAACTGGAGCTGCACTCGGTCAGCGAACTGGTCCGTTACGCGGTAAAGAATCAGATCATCGAAGCATAAGCTAGCCGACTTGGCACAGCCGTTGTGCCATGTATCGATATCTTCGGTGTGCTGGCTATCCTCGCCCCATTCCAACGGCGCGAGTCACATTATTCTGCAAAACTGCATCTTACAAAATGAATCGCGTGAAGGAGCGGCGGCGAATGCTTCGAAATCGAATGCGTGACGATGGATTGCCTGAGGTTGCTTTGCTTGAAACGTTCGCGCCGCGTGCCCGATTTTTCAGCCCGCAAGCTATAAGCGTACTTCTGTTGGCGCTCTCAATGACTTGCTCGATTCCCGCAGGGGCCCAACAACAGGGTCCGTTGCCGACACCACCGCCCACGGCGAATTCTCCGCAATCCAAGCCGCCGGATAATCCATCACCAAGTGCCGCTCAGGACTCGACACCTTCCAAAGGCGCGACCTCCACTATCTCCAAAGTGCCGCCGGCCATTCCCACCGACCAGATTATTCAACGCTTTGCCGCCCGTGAAGAGGAATTCAAAAAAGAGCGCGACAATTACACCTACACTCAAACATTTGTCATACAAACCATCGACTCCGACGGCGTCGCTGACGGCGAATATCAGATGAAGAGCGACATTCTTTTTACTCCCTCGGGGAAACGCTACGAAAAAGTCACCTACGCGCCGGCTTCCACGCTCCAGCGCATCTCGATGTCGCAACAGGATCTCGATGACCTCGAGCATGTACAACCCTTCGTGCTGACTACCGAAGAGCTTCCCAAGTACGACATTAAATACGTCGGGCGGGAACCGATCGATCAACTCAACACCTACGTCTTCGATGTGGCGCCTAAAAAATTAGAAAAGAACCAGCGTTACTTTCAGGGACGCGTCTGGGTGGACGACGGCGATTTGGAAATTGTAAAAACCGATGGCAAAGCGGTGCCGGACATCAAAAAGCATGGCCAGGAAAATGTCTTTCCGCGTTTTGAAACTTTCCGCGAAAACATCGAAGGTCACTACTGGTTTCCTACCTACACGCGCTCGGACGACATGCTCCAATTCAGCACCGGTTCTGTCCACATTCGCATGACCGTGCGCTACGCGAACTACAAGCGGTTCGGAGTCACCATCAAGATCGGCGCCCCGACTAAAGTAGAGCCTGTCTCTTATACACATC
>CAXMLS010000160.1:0-9818 GCA_964194235.1 uncultured bacterium
GTTGTAGCGAGGATGTCAACAGAGCCAACATTGGTCAGGCCTTCTTGTACGATGCGGAAAAGAGCCGTTTCCACCTCGGGATCGAAACGCGGGAAGCCCTCCGCCAGATCCAGACGCACAGTGATCCCGCTGCGTTGCGAAAATCCTTCCACATACCATCGCAGCGCGGAACCCAGGCCGAAATCATCCAGCACCGGCGGGTGCAACAGGTAAGACATGGTGCGAAGCTCTTTAATGCAGTCGCTCACAATCGCCAACGCCTCCTGCACCAGCTCTTTGCTGCGATCCTCCGTTTCCGACGCGGCAAGCCGCCGGGCCAGCTGCCCCAACGTAAGCGTAACGGCGCTCAAATATTGTCCCGCGCTGTCGTGCAGCTCGCGAGCGACGCTGCGCCGCTCTTCGTCCTGCAAACGCACCACGTTCTGGCTCAGTTGCCGCAGTGCGGTTTCCGCGCTAAGACGATCTGAAATCTCTCGCCGCAGATCTGAATTTACCCGGGTAAGTTCCAGCGTCCGCTGCAGCACCCGCCGCTCCAGCTCCCCGCGGGCCTCCTGCAGCACGCGTTCATTCTGTTCGCGCTGCTGCAGCAGGTCGCGAACTTCGTATTGCCGTTTGCGCGCGCGTAGTGCCGATCGCACCGTGCTGATCAACGTAGGCACGCGAATCGGGCGCTCCAGCATGCTCACGTTCGCGTGCGAACCGAAAAGGTGCATCAGTCCGGCGCTCACTCGCGAACTTTCTTCCCCAGCGTGAGTCAACAAAATCACGGTGATGTCCGACCACGGTTTCTGATTCTTTAGGAAGGCAAACAGTTTCTCAACCCCGCGCGGCAATAATGCCTCTTCCGCGATAATTACCGCTTGTGTGCTGTCGTTCAGGGCCTCTGCTAAATGTTCGACACTGTCGTGGCAGATGCCTTGCACGCCGTCTTTGACGAGATAACGCGAAATCAGCGGGCCATCCCGGCCCGTCGGTGCGCAAACGAGGACGTTGCCGTCGGCCATAAAGTTTACGGAGATTCCTGTAAATCCATGCCGGTTGGAGAAATGGAAGCAGCACCAAGCGCTGAGCCCGGCCGATTTGATCCGAGCTCCATCAACTCGGCGGCCGTGCCGATATATTTCGGTATGCCCGTCAGAATTCCCTCAAATTGTTTCAGTGGCAGGCCGATTTCGATTCCATTGTCGGTAATTTCAAACTCGCGAATGCTGGCTTCGTGCGGCGACAGCCGATTCTTGATTATCGAAATCGCCTTGCGCACGCGGCCTGCTGCTTCGAAATAGCGCAAGTAAATAACCAGATCCGCCAGGTAGGTAAGCTCAAACGAGGTAGTTTCCGAAACGTTCAGCATTCCATGCTGCGCGGTAGTCATCACCGTCAGAACTGATTGTGCGTTCAAATACGAAAGTAGTTCGTGAAGTTGCGCCAATAAAAATCGTTCGCTGATCATGGCCGTCAAGAACCCGTTGAGGCTGTCGATGACCACTACGCGCACACCTTGTTCGTCCACTTGTTTGCGGATGTGGTACACAAATTCGCCCGGCGACTTTTCATTCGGATCCACCTGGTGGATTTGTACTGTTCCCGAAGCGAGGTATGGCGACAAATCCAGGTTCACATTTGCCGCCCGTTGCGTGTAGGTAGACTTGTTCTCGTCAAATAAAAACGCGCTCGCCTTGTGTCCTGCCTTGGCGGCCGCGGAAATAACTTGAATGCCCACCGTGGATTTTCCGGTCCCTGCCGGGCCAACCATTACCACGCCCGTACCCCAACGCATTCCACCGCCCATCAACTTGTCCAGTTCCTCATTATTTGTTTTCAAGATGCCAAATTCAGGCTGCGGAGTATCGTTACAAATCGAATCGCCGGCAACCAGTCTTCTGAATACCTGTAGCCCGCCTGGACGAATAACGAAATCGTGCGAACCTTCCAGCGAAGGACCCGCTCGCAATTTTGAGACTTGCAGCTTTCGCCGCACATACCCGTACTCCGCCTGGGTTTTCTCCAGCAGCACCACGCCATGCGCAATACTTTGCAACAGCAGGTCCGGATCACCCAGGGTGTGATCTTCCAGGAACATAACCGTGCAATCGCAATTTGAGAGGATTCCTTTCAGCGCCAGTATCTGCCTGCGATAGCGCAAAGAATCCCGCGCCACGAGCCGTATTTCGGACAGGGAATCGATGACCACGCGTTTGGGCGAGAGCCGGCGCACTTCGTCGATCACTCGTTGGATCGTTTCGCTCAGCTCCACCTCGGCCGGCTGAAACACCGTGTATTGTTCTTCATCGCGCAGACGGTCGCCGAGGGTGCTGAGCTCTTGCCGATGCACCCCGTCGAGATTCCAACCATGCGAATCCGCAACCGCGGCAATCTCGTGGTCCGATTCCGAAAACGTCACATACAAAACGGTCTCGGAGTTCTTTGCGCCTTCCAGCAAAAATTGCAATGCCAGCGTGGTTTTCCCCGTACCCGGTGCGCCTTCAATCAGGAACATGCGATTGACAGGGAATCCGCCACCGAGAATGTGGTCGAGTTCGGCGATTCCGCTGCTTATTCGCCTGTTGCCTGGCGTCGGCTTGGTCCCGGTGGAGAAAGGCATTTGTGAGGGCTTTCCCCTTTCCCTAGCTCATTCCGCTAGCCACGGATTTTGTGCGAAAGCCGTCGCAGTCGAAAAACTTTTCGCCTTGCAGAACTTTTTCTATCGCTTCCGTTAAAAGCTCTTCCCCGCTGGACTTGCACACGTAACCATGCGCGCCGGTTTTGACCACATCTTTCGTAAACTGTACGGAGTTGTGCATCGTGAACAACAGAATTCGTACATCCGGTAATTTTTGAGAAATTCGATGCGCCACTTCCAGGCCGTTGAGGCCGGGCATCGACACGTCCAGCACGACGAGGTCGGGCCGGAGCATTTCCGTCCGCTCGAGCGCTTCCAGGCCGGTGTCGCTTCGCCGCAAATCTCCCAACCGGCATGCGGCTCGATCACCGTGCGCAGGCCTTTGCGCATCATGGCGTGATCGTCGGCGATTAAAATACGAGCCACTTTCCCTCCGTCCAGGGCTGGCTCCTCGTTCAGGGCACGCCAATCATCTCCATATAACCTCACGCAATAAATACGCTTGTCCCTGTATTTATACCTAGAACCAGGAAGCGCCTTGCGGCTGGGATGTTGTGGGATTTCGTTTAGGAATGTTGCTCGAATTACCGAGGACGGGTGGGTAAATTCTATCACGCATGTTAATTCACCCTGCTTGTTCCGCGGTTCTTTCGCGCGTTTTTGCCTTGCTGGCCTCGGGCGTCCTATCCCGTCGCAGTTCCACCACCAGGTAAGCAACTACCGCAAGATTTATAAGCAACAGCAAAACTTTAATCCAGGTCGCGTGGTGAAACAGTTCATAAATTTCCAGCGGTATAAATGAAGAGGTAGCGATGATCGTGAAGTACTCTGCCCATCGTTGACGTAGCGCGAGCCCGACTCCTTCCGTAAGCAGCAACGCCGAATAGAAAAACGTCCCGATGCTCAGCTCTTTTAATTTGTGCGGATTCAGGTTCGTAAATCGTTCGAGAAGCGCGTGAATATAGTGGTTGCTCGGATCCACGCGAAAAACGTCTACCCAGTGGTCCGCTACCGCAGCCATATCCTTGTGCATTAAGGTATGCGCGCCTATGCCAACTGCCAGCAGCGCCAGCCCTTTTATAAGTTTGAACGCCGCGATAACCAGTAAACCGCGGGAATTGTGCGCACCTTTGGACATGTTCTCAGTTGCACGCCGGTAATTTCCTCAGGCGCCGCTTATTCCTTTTTCCTGGACCTGTTCTCGGCCCTGTTTTCTGTGCTCGACTCGGTCAATTCCGCCCAGCGCGCATACAGCCGGTCTACGCCGTGCTGCGCTTCTTCCATTTGTGCGCAGGCTTCCAGCAGTCGCTGCCCGTCGCTTGCCACCTGCGGATCGGCCAGCGCGTCGCGCTTTTCGGAAAGGGTCGCCTCCGCCTTCGCGATGGTTTCTTCGATATTCGCAAGTTCTCGCTGTTCGTGGTAAGAAAGTTTTCGCTTCGTTGCGATCACCGCCGCAATTTCCACGCTGGCCTGTGCCGTTGCCGCAGTGTTTACCCGCGCAACACCATTTGTCGGTGCCACGGCACGAGACGACTTCGCTGGCGCACCGTTACTCTTGGCATTCCCATTTCCGCTCGCGCCGGCGGCCTTGCTCCGCGCAGCCGTCTGCCGTCGCTGCCAGGCATCCCATTGCGAATAATCCGCAAAGCGCTCCGCTCCCCCTGCACCATCCAGGCCCAGCACCACCGTGGACACGCGGTCCAGCATGTATCGGTCGTGCGTAACCAGAACCAGCGCGCCGGCAAATTCCAGCAGGCTTTCCTCCAGTATTTCCAGCGTAGGAATATCCAGGTCGTTGGTCGGCTCATCGAGCAGCAGCACGTCCGCGGCCTGTAGCATCAGTTGCGCAATCAGCACACGAGCACGTTCGCCGCCAGACAATTTTCCTACTCGTTGATTCAAATCTTCGGCGGCAAACAGAAACCTCGAGGCCCATGCCGCCACGTGAATCACCTGACCCTGATAAATCACTGCGTCGCTATCGGGGGCTAGCGCCCTTCGCAGCGACAGGTCCGGATCGAGCTCCCGGCTCTGATCGAAATACACGATGCGCAGCGGCTCCGCGCGCTGGATCTTTCCTGCGGTCGGCTTCATCTCGCCGCGCAATAAGCGCAGCAGCGTAGTTTTCCCGCTGCCGTTTGGTCCCACCAATCCCACACGCATTCCCGCAGTAACCGAAAAATGCAAATCCTTGAATAGCGCCCGTCCGCCGAGCTCGCAGGTTATGTTGTCGAGCGTAATCAGCTGCTTGGTTTGCCGGTTGGTCGCCGAAAAATCGATCTTGGCCGTGACGCTTCGCGTTCGCGCATTCAAATCCGCCAGGTCGCCAATCAATTCATGCGCTTTGTCGATGCGCGATTTCGATTTGGTGGTCCGCGCCTTTGGTCCCCGCCTCAACCATTCAATCTCCGTGTGCACAAGGTTCGCCAGGGACGCCTCCTCCTTGCGTTGCGCATGCAGGTACAGTTCCTTCGCTTCCAGGAATGTGCTGTAATTTCCTTCCACGCGCAACAATCCATCGGCATAAAGCCGATTCAGCTCCACCACTTCCGTCGCCACGTTCTCCAGGAAGTACCGGTCGTGGCTCACCACCACGCAGGCGAACGGCGGATTTCGCAGCAATCCTTCCAGCCAGGCAATTCCCGCCAGATCAAGATGATTCGTCGGTTCGTCGAGCAGCAGCACATCGGGCTTCTGCACTAGCGCTTCGGCGATGGCCAGACGCTTGCGCCATCCGCCCGAAAGCGTTGACGCCAATACGCCGCGATCGGTGAAGCCCACGCGCCCCAGCGTTTCCGCAATGCGCCCCGCACGCTCCGAGTGCGGCACTTTGCCCTGTTCCAAGGCTTTCTCAATCACCGCGAGCACCGTATCTCCGGCGGCAAACTCCGAGATCTGCGTCACGCAACTTAGCCGCGTGCCTTTTCGCGCTGCCACGTCACCGGTATCCGGCTTTACGCGTCCGGCAATAATCTCCAGCAGCGTGGATTTGCCCGAGCCGTTTGGCCCGATCAACCCTATGCAGTCTTCGCCTGAAACCGTGAACGAAATGTCCCGGAACAGCGGCGTCGCGCCGTATTTCTTGGATAAACCCTGAGCACTGATGATCGGAGGCAATTTTTAGCAGTCTTCTCCCGTTCTTAGTTTAACCTTCTACACGACCAGCGCGGCACGCGATCGCCGAATCCGCGCATTTTTATAAATGACCCACCACTACGAGGCGGTAATCCTCGGCGCCGGTGCCGCCGGCCTCATGTGCGCTATCGAGGCCGGCAAGCGTGGTCGCCGCGTTGCTGTATTGGAGCGCGCCGCTCGTATTGGCAAGAAAATTCTCATCTCCGGCGGCGGACGCTGCAATTTCACCAACCTGCATTGCCGCCCGGAAAACTTTATTTCCGCCAATACCCACTTCGCAAAGTCCGCGTTGGCGCGCTATACCCCGGCCGATTTCATCGCGCTGATCGAAAAACACTCGATTCCTTACCACGAGAAGACGCTCGGCCAGCTTTTCTGCGATCGCTCCGCGCGCGACGTTACGGACATGCTGGAGTCCGAATGCCAAGCCGCCAATGTCGACATTTTTCTGGACACCGCCATCCAGGAAGTCCGGCACGCGAACGAATTCGTCGTGCGCACGGCCGATGATGAATTCACCGCGCCGGCTTTGGTCGTCGCCACCGGCGGGCTCACCATCCCCAAAATGGGCGCTACCGATTTTGGCTATCAACTCGCGCGCCAGTTCGGACTGAAGATTCGCGAGACGCGGCCAGCGTTAACGCCATTTCTGCTTAATGCCGATGACTGCTCCGCGTATTGCGACTTGGCCGGCGTTTCCGCGGAGGTCGTTGCCGCAGCCAACGGCCAGGCCTTCCGCGAAGCCATGCTCATCACGCACCTCGGCTTAAGCGGTCCAGCGATCCTGCAAATATCTTCCTACTGGGGGAAAGGTGATCCGCTGCGCATCGACCTGGCGCCGGGACGTGACCTCACCGCACCCATTCGCGATGCCCAGGTGAGAAATGCCAATATCGCGCGCGCCGCATTTCAAACCGTGTTGCCAAAACGCTTCGCCAATCGTTGGCTCGACGCCCGCATGCCAGCCACATTCAGCAACGAAGCGTTGGCACAACTCGAACGCGAAGCGCATGACTGGATCGTCACGCCCGCAGGCACGGAAGGCTTCGACAAGGCCGAAGTCACCCTCGGTGGCATCGATACCGACGAACTTTCCAGCAAAACGATGGAAGCTCGCAATGTGCGCGGATTATTTTTTATCGGCGAAGTAGTCGACGTGACCGGTCATCTTGGCGGATTTAATTTCCAGTGGGCCTGGGCCTCCGCCGCCGCCGCCGGCCGTGCTCTCTAATCTTCTTCAATTTCGATAGTCCGCCGCCGTCACGGCAAACTAAACGCGACCACATAATCCCCCTGCTTGGTATTCAGTTTCCCGTGACCACCCGCAGCGATCACCACGTACTGTTTTCCATTCACGCTATACGTCATCGGTGTAGCCTGCGCGCTTGCCGGCAACTCAAACTTCCAAATCTCTTTTCCGGAGTCCGCATCAAACGCGCGAATAAACGTATCCATGGTCGCTGCGGAAAATACTAATCCCCCCGCCGTCGCGATGGGACCGCCAAGCGTAACGGTTCCGGTATTCATCCCCGGCACGAAAGTTCCCAGAGGCACATCCCACGCTTTTTTCCCCGTAAACAAATTTACTGCCGCCACCGTTCCCCAGGGCGGGGCATTACAAAGTCCCAGCGTTTCACTCGGCGACACCAGCGGCGTCCGGAACATTCCGTAAGGAGCCCCCGCCTGTCTGCCGTACTCGCCATGCAACCGGTCGTTGCTCGTCAGCGTGGCCCGGTAGGAATCGTATTTGTCGCGCGGGATCAGCCGCACGAAAATCGCCAGCCGGTTCGTGTCCATCACCAGCAAATGTCGCTGTTGATCATAGGCCGCGCCGCCCCAATTTACGCCTCCCACACTCCCCGGAAACACGATCGTCCCCTTCACGCTTGGCGGAGTAAAAATTCCCTCTGAGCGCGCCGCTTTGATTTTTTCCGCGCAAGCCTGTTTCTCTTCCGGCGTTCGGCCCCACGCGTCTTCAGGGCTCAGTTTTTCCGGCACCATCGAAATCATGGACGCCGGCTGCGTCGGCGAAGCATCCTCACCGGGAATGTCGCTCTTCGGCACGGGACGTTCTTCTACCGGCAGCAGCGGCGCGCCGGTCAGTCGATTCAACACGAACACGCGCCCCATTTTTGTGGTGATCGCGATCGCGGGAGTGCCGTCGCGCCACTCGAACAGCGTTGGCTGCGACGCCACGTCGTAGTCCCACAAATCGTGGTGCACCACCTGGAAGCCCCACACGAATTCTCCGGTCGATGCGCGCAGCGCGACCACGGAATTGGCCCACTTGTTGTCACCGCGCCGTACGCCGCCAAAATAATCCGGGCTGGCGCTCCCCGTAGGAATAAAAACCAGATCGCGCGCGGCATCCACGGAAAGTGTCGACCACGCATTTCCTGCACCGGTACGTGGAGTTGTTTTCATCGCCCATGGAATCGGGTCCCACGACCACCGCAGCTTGCCGCTCCGCGCATCGAACGCGCGCACAATCCCACGTTCCAATTCCACGGCGCGGTTGTCGCCCACCGAAGAACCGGTAATCACCAATCCACCGGCAATCGCCGGGGCCGAGGTCACCTGGTATTGCCCAGCGTCCCGCAAGTTTACATCTTTGGTTAAATCGATTTCTCCGTTCGTCCCGAAATCGCCGCACGGTTTTCCCGTCGCGGCGTCCAGCGCGATCAGGCGCGCATCCAGCGTTCCCGTAAAGATGCGTGTCCCGCAGGCCTGCCCGGCTTTGGCGGCTGGATCTTTCCAGGCCGAAACTCCGCGCGAAGTGATCTCTGAATATTTATCCGTACCATCAAGCTTCGGATCGAATTCCCAAATCTTGTTTCCAGTCGCCGGGTCCAGCGCGATCACATGGTTATAAGGCGTGCTCAAATACAATTTCCCATCCACCAGGATTGGAGTCGTCTCGAACGCTGCGTTGTGTTTCAGATCGGGGAACTGTTCCAGCGCTCCGGTTCGATAGATCCACGCGACTTTTAATTGCGCCACATTTTCGCGGTTCACCTGTGTCAGCGTTGAATAGCGACTCCCACCTGCGTCGTTTCCGTAATTTGGCCAACCCACATCGCCGCTCGAAGGTTTCGCGTCATCCGCCTTCGTCGTCACCGTGACTTGCGGCGCCTCCTGAGAGCGAACTTCGCGCGATATCAAGACTGTCGTTAGGAAAATCAGTGCGAAGGGAACCAAAGCGCGCAGAGATGCATAGTTGTAATAATTTTTCATGTAGTAAGTAATATCGCAACGCACGGAAGAAACGCAACAATACTCAACGAATGGAAGTTATCCGGCAGAAAGGAATCGTGGGAATGAACTAGCCAGACCGGGCGTCGAGTACCCGATAGGTACGGTAGAGAGTGGGCGGCGCACTCGCACCCAGGGATTTAACGTTTAATACGGCTCAACGGTAAGCTGCCGATAAACGTTACCGCAACCAGAGTAGCGATAGCAGCCAATAGCGCAACCACAATCATGGGCTTGGGCCTCGCGGTGATAATTGCAAGAGCCGAGCCATCATAAATCGTTGCGCATCAATACCCGATGAACGCGGAGTGATAATTATTGCGGATTTATGCCAATTCTTTGCCGCCAGGATGGCGTGAGAATCAGGCGTTCCGGCCGCGCGAGCCGAAACCACTAAGGAGTGAAACAACCATAAGTGTCAAGATGGAAGCGGTGATGGCCAGGACGATCATCGTATTTCCTCATGCGCGCCGTTGCATGCCAGCCACGCAAAGGCATCCTACAATCCGCCCGGCGTACCTTGAATACCACCTTACACTTAGCGGACGCAGAGCGATGCCTGAGGTCCAGTACTGGGACGTTAGCAGGGGGCCTGGATGGGCCAAACGGAGCTTATAGCGCCCTTAGGTCTTGCTCAGCCGGATCGACCCATCCGACGTGTGAATTACCAGTCGCTGCCCCCCGCCATTCATCTTTCCGTGAATCTGCGAGTTGCTGAAGCTGCCTTCCACGGTCACCGGCAGCCCCAGGCTGATTCGCCCATCGCCCGTGCTGGCGTCAATATCGGCCTGTAAATCGCCCGGTACTGTTA
>CAXMLS010000161.1:0-3270 GCA_964194235.1 uncultured bacterium
CCGGTTTAACCGGCGCACAGGAGAAAAACAGATGCCAGCACAAGCAAACGCGAATGTCGTCGCGTTGCAGCTCGAGAAGGTGCGCGACAAAGTGCCCCTGCTCTATGAGCGCGACGATATTCTGCTCACCATGATTCAACAGCGCGGCGATGTGGAGAAAGTATCCAGCCGCAATATGCGCCTGCCGTTGCAGGTCAACCCCGGAGGCAAAGCCGGTTCATACAATGCGGACGGCGGAGACCTGGGACGTGGGTCAGGTACGGCGTACGACGTGGCGCAGGTTTCGCCGATTTTCTTCCGCTTCGCGATTGAAATTACGAAGCTGGTGGAATACGCGACCAACGGACGCGAGCGCGCAGTGGAAAATGCCACCAAGCGCGAGGTAGCGAACGGGATGAAACAATTTCGCGCGTTCCTGGACAAGCTGATGCAGACGGCCGGGAACGGCGTGCTGGGAACGGTCAGCTCGTTTGCAACGACCACATGGACGATGGCTACGCCGCCAGGCGCGGCGCTGGTTTATGTGGGACAGACGATTCAGGTTTACGATTCGACGCTGACCACCAATCGCGGCACGTGCAACGTAGTGGCTGCAGATCCCATCAGTCCAACGCAAACGATTACCGTGGACGTAAATCCGGGTGGGCTTACCGCCGGCGACGTGATTGTGCATGACGGATTGTCGGGCGCGAGTCCGGTGTCGCTCTTTGGAATTAAATATCACCAGAACAACGCGACGACCGGCACGTGGTTGAACCTGAATCGCGCGACGTATCCGGTGCAGCTGGCGACTCCGCGCGTGAACGCGGGGAACGCGGCACTGACGCCGTCGAACGTGCGGCTCGCGATCAACAAGGTGCGCAAAGCGCTGGGAATTAATCACGTAAGCAAATTGATCGCGTACATGGCGGTAGAACAGGAGCACGCGTGGGAAAACCTGGGCATCACCGTGAGCCAGATTATCAAAGAAGGCGGCAGTGGCGACGGGAATGATCTTGATTTGCTGTTCAGCGGTCGAAAGACGATGAGCGGTATACCGATCAAGTCCAGCGTGAACGCCGATCAGACGCGCGTGGATTTTCTGGATCTGTCGCACTGGGGACGCGCGGTTTTGAAGGACATCGATTTCTATGAGGTCAATGGGAATACGGTGTTTCCGATTTATGGAGCGAGCGGCGGGTTGGCAGCGAGCTACATATTTTATTTCGACACGGCGTTTCAAGTGTGGGACGACGCTCCGAGGACTGGCGCGTTCATCGACACGCTTGCGAGACCAAGCGGCTATTAGAAAATTGCGACGGGACGGGAGGCAACCGGCGTTTGCGTCGGTTGCCTTTTGTTTTTGGTGCGAGGTTTGTTTATTGGACCGAGAACGGAATGCGCAGTTGGCGATTAGCGACATGACGAAAGCGCGAAATGATTTGCGGAGTATGCGGATTGAAATTGTGCGGGAGACACACGTGACGCCGGAAGGGGTCGCGCGGCGGCTAAAGATTGCGGGCGGCGTAAATCGATTTGGGGAAGCGAATTATCGCGCGGTGTGGGGATGGAACCGGCTGGCGTGGATTGGGGGGAAATTTCAGGAGCATGATCCATCAACGGGAGCGCTGCTGCGAGAAGTGATCGAGTTGCGGCAGGAACCAAAGTATCCGGCGGTGAATCGCTGGCACATTGAAAGATGGATGGCGCCGGAGACGTATGGATCGCCGCGGGCCTGGTACGCGCAAACGCTGGAAATTACCGAAGGGCGAAGTGTGCCGGCGCTGGGCCCTTATCCGGAGCGCGGAGATTATGAGCATTGCTTCACGCTCGAGGGAGCGCGCGGGGAATTTGTGCAGTTGACGCCGACAGTGGCTGAGCACATTGCGTACGCAATCGAGCGCTCGCGGAATAAATCACGGGTTGAGCGCAGGGAAGCGGTGGGTAGGCAAGCGGAGCGCGAGGAACGGGATTACGACGAACATGCGTTTGCGGTGCTGGATGACACAGTGCCGGCATTTCATGCGCAGCCGTTTGTTTGCGTGGCGTGACGGGCGTGGAAAATGACAAAAACAGAATTGTGGCTAAAAGGAATTGTTGCGGCAGCGATCAGTGGCGCGGCTGGTGGTGTGCTCACAGGACTGGCGGCGGTGGGGATCGATCCGCAACATTTTAATTTGCAGTCGGGGATGGGCGAAACGTTGCGAATTGGCGCAGCGGCGGCGTTGATTAATGGCGTGATTGGCGTGTCGGCTTATTTGCAGAAGTCTCCGATGCCGGAGTGTTGAGGTGGTCGTGGGCAGTCACGATTGTGGCGATCGTGCCAATTACATTATTAAAAAGCCTCGCACGCTACGATCGCCTGTAAAGGCTGGCGTGCAGGACACCCGGCGGGGGAAACAACTGCAAGACCCAGGTTCGTGACCTGCCTGCGGCATGCAGGCACCAAATGCGAACCTGGCGCACCCTCCGCGCAGGTTCGAGAATCGGTGTGGGGCCGTTTAGATGAGGAGCGAATATGCCGGTCGTTGGGTCTAGCGCGTACAACACGGCGGGACAGATTACTGCGCTGGTGCGTTCGCTGCTGAACGATGCGCAGGGAAATCTGTTTACGGACGCGGTGCTGCTGCCGTATGCGAATTCGGCGTACCGGAAATTGCAGCGCGCGCTGGGAAATTCGGGCGGCGGCGGATTTATCCAGGACGATGCGTTGCTGGTGGTGGTCGCGGTGCCGGCGGCGGATGCGTCGCTGCAAGTATCGATCACCGACGCGACGGCGGCGCCAAATCAATTGCCGACAGATTTGCTGGTGCCGATTAAATTGTGGGAGCGGACGAGTGGGTCAGCGGACGACTTCAGCGAGATGGTCGATCTTACGCGGCATGGCGGGCTGCCATCGCGACCGCAGAATACGGCCTTGAATGTGTGGGAGTGGCGCGCGGATGGATTGTATTTTGTGGGCGCCATGCAGGATGTGCAGATCCGTTTGCGGTATGCGAAGGCGTATCCGGATTTAACGGATGCGACATCGCCGGTGCTGATTCGCAACGCGCAGGAAGCGATCGCGTACGCGACAGCAGCGCTGGCGGGATGGGCGCGCGGCAGTCCACTGGCGGAAAAGTGGGACGGCGCGGCTGAGGATGCGATCGAGGACCTGGTGGCGGCGGCGGTGCGCCGGGAGCAACAGACTTCGCACCGGCGACGACCGTTTTCGTCACGCAGCGGTTACGCAGCATTTTAGGAATTGGTGATCTTATTTATACAGAGCAAGGAGCTGTCTCTTATACACAT
>CAXMLS010000162.1:0-3809 GCA_964194235.1 uncultured bacterium
TGTGTATAAGAGACAGGTATAGAGAGGAACGTTTATGAAAAAAGCTTTCTTGCTGTGCACTTCGCTATGGATCGCCGCGGCGGCCAATGCGCAAGAGGGTTCGTCCGCTCAGGACGCAAAGGTCTCCAGAAACGCGCAGGCTCCTGCGAGTTCGGAAGCCCGAATACAGACGCTTGAGCAGCAGGTGAGCATGCTGGCTGACGAAGTGGCAGCGCTTCGCGGGCAATTGAAGACGCTGGTGGATGCCAAAGCGCCGGCGGAGAGTGCGGGGGCGCGCCTGGTGCTGGCTTCGGCGCCTGCGTCGGCAATGGCGGCCGGCAGGGAACCATTGTCCACGGCCACTGTGGCTTCTTCCTCGTCAATTTCCGCGGAGCCGACGCCTGCGAGTGCCGCTCCACAGGCAATGCAGTCTACGCAGACGCAAGTGTTTGGAGGGGCGAGCGGAAACGCCAGGCTTTTAAATCCGGACATCAGCTTGATTGGAGACTTTATCGGTACGGTGGGACATAACACCGTGTCGCCTTCGCCATCGCTGCAGCTGCATGAATCGGAGCTGGGTGTTCAGGCGATCATCGACCCTTACGCGCGCGCGGACGTGTTCATTTCGTTCGGCGAAACGGGCGTGAATGTGGAGGAAGGGTACGTCACGTTCACGTCGCTACCGGCGTCGCTGCTGCTGAAGGTCGGAAAGATGCGCGCGAATTTTGGCAAGGTGAATACGATTCATAACCACGCGTTACCGTTCATTGACCGGCCGCTGGCGACGAACAACCTGGTGGGCGGCGAGGATGGCATCGACGACGCAGGGTTTTCGCTTTCGCGAATTTTGCCGGCGCCGAAAAACTGGTTTCTGGAGGCGAATGCACAAGTATTTCGCGGCGACTCCAGCGACGTGTTCACGGCCAGCGAGAGGCAAGACGTCAGCGCGGTGGGCCATTTGCGCGGATATAAGGATCTGAGCGAGTCCACGAACCTGGACCTGGGGATTTCGTATGCGCGGGGGCACAATTCTTTGGGCTCAAATTTCATCACCAGCCTATACGGGGCGGATGCCACGATTCGGTGGAAGCCGCTGCGCCGGGCGATCTACAATTCATTTTTGTTCCGTACGGAATTGTTCTGGAGCCTGCACGATCAAGCGTCGCCGGTGGAATTTTTCCATACGGAACGCGCGTTCGGTATGTACTCGTCGGCGGAATACCGGGTTAATCGCAGGTGGACGGTTGGCGGACGATTTGACCGCAGCGGACATGCGACGAATGCAAACCTAACGGATACAGGGTTTTCAGCGATTGCGACGTACTGGCCAAGCGAATTCAGCCAAATCCGTGGGCAATATCGCTTCGGACATCTCGCCGTCGGCCCGAACACGGGCTTTGAAAATGCCAACGAGCTGTTGTTTCAATTTCTATTCGTGATGGGCGCGCATGGGGCGCACCCGTTTTAATAGTGTTCAAGGAGACTTGATGCGACACACACGGCTGGTGAAGAGGCTAAAGTTTTTAGCGACGAAGAGTGGCGTAGTGGCGATGGCGCTTTTGTTCGCATTGCTGTGCACGCCCACGGGGCGAGCGGAGAATAAGCTACGCATTATCACGGCGACGACGGACCTGGCTTCGCTGGCGCAGGAGGTGGGCGGAGACAAGGTGGACGTGGAGTCGATTGCACGCGGATACCAGGATCCGCACTTTGTCGAAGCGAAGCCGAGCTTTCTGCTGAAGCTGCGCAAAGCGGATCTGCTGATCGTGGTCGGGCTGGAGCTGGAGATCGGTTGGCTGCCGCCGTTGATTACACAATCGAGCAATCCGAATATCCAGGTGTCGGCGCCCGGTTATCTGGACGCGTCGCGGTTTGCGAGGATTCTGGAAATTCCCACCGGACAGGTGACCAGAGCGGAAGGCGACGTACATCCGCAGGGCAACCCGCACTACTGGCTGGATCCGGACAATGGGTTGCGCGTGGCCAAGGGGATTGTGGACAAGATCAGCGAGATGCGCCCCAACGACGCAACGTATTTTGCCGCGCGTTATACCGCATTTGAGCAGCACTTAAAGCAGGCGGACGAGCAATGGAAGGCGCAGCTGAAGGGGTATGCCGGGCGAAAGATCGTTACATATCACCGGTCGTGGCCTAACTTCGCGGAACATTTTGGATTGAATGTAGTCGGCTACGTGGAGCCGCGTCCGGGGATCCCGCCAAGTCCGCAACACACCGTGGAATTAATCGGACAGATGAAGCGCGACGGCGTGAAAGTGATCGTCGTCGAGCCATACTTTGATTTGAAAACTCCGAACGCGGTGGCGCGCGATACCGGGGGACAAGTTTTGGTGCTGATGCCATCGGTCGGCGGCGAGAAGGAAATTACGGACTACTTCAAACTGTTCGATTACGATATTGCGAAACTAAAACAAGCGTTTGACGCAACGCATTAAAAGCCAGGAGCCCATGCGATGGAGATTCTCCCGTTTTTGCTCGCGCCGTTTGTGGCGAGCCTGATACTGACCGGCATTCACGCGTACCTGGGCGTGCATGTCGTGGAACGCGGAGTGATCTTCGTGGACCTGGCGCTGGCGCAAATCGCCGCGCTGGGAGCGACGGTGGCCATTGTTGTGGGAATGGACCCGCATGGGAGGGGATCTTACTGGATCAGCCTGGGGTTTACGTTTCTGGGCGCGGCGATATTTGCGATGGCACGCACGCGGCGCGGGCATATTCCGCAGGAAGCGTTCATCGGCATCGCCTACGCGGTGGCGTCGGCGGCGGCGATTCTGCTGATGAGCAAAGCGACGGGCGAAACGGAACACCTGAAAGACATGCTGGTGGGAAATATTCTGGCGGTTTCCTGGGCGGAAGTGCGGAAGACCGCGATTTTGTATGGAGCAGTGGGAATATTTCATTACATATTCCGGAAGAAATTTTTGCAGATTTCGATGCATCACGACGAAACAGAAAAACTGGACTTCAATGTGCGGTTCTGGGATTTTCTGTTTTACGCGTCGTTCGGATTCGTGGTGACGTCTTCGGTGGCGATTGCCGGAGTGCTGCTGGTGTTTTGCTACCTGATCGTGCCCAGCGTGGGCGCGATGCTTTTTGCGGACCGCATCGGGCCGCGGCTGGCGATTGGTTGGACAATGGGGACGCTGGTGTCCGCGTTGGGAGTGATTCTGAGCGTGAAGCTGGATACGCCGACGGGCGCGACCATTGTGGTGACGTTTGGCGGGATTTTGATTCTGATGTTTCTAGTGCACCTGTTGATGCATCACGGGCGCGCGGGACGGGAATTGCACGGAGCGACGTCAGTGAGGCACGAAGTACATACGGATGCGTAAGACGCCAAATTCGAGGAGTAACTTCGCCAGATCGGTCGCGCTGGCGCTGGCGAGTTTCCTCGTCTTGTTTCTGGTGCAGGTGGTCATTCACGGCCATCACAAGGGCCAAAATGAGGCGGCCTGCTGGATTTGCCATGCTTCGCACGTTGGTTCAGGACCAGACGTAAATGCATTTTTGTTGTTGGCGCCGCTATTGCCAGATGGGCGGGCTCACACTGGCGATGTAACCTTTCATACAGAGCTCTTCTTCCACGATTCTCCTTCACGCGCACCGCCCGCTGCATAAATTCCCCCAATATCGGTTGGCCACGTCGCCGCGCTCAGCAATGTAGAGCAGCGGGGCACCGCTATATTTTTTGGCGGACACCTTAAAAAGCAGTAAAGGCAACCGGCCCGGGTAAGGCCGGAGGAGAAATCGAAATGGGATTTAGAAGAATTTCGTTTGCGGTGTGGGCCTTAGGGCTGTCTCTTATACACATC
>CAXMLS010000163.1:0-1860 GCA_964194235.1 uncultured bacterium
CCAGCCGCTCTATGGAATGCCGTCTGTTCAGCCTGAATGACTCGCCGGAACTCCATCGCATGTCTGTTGGCGGCCGCGAATTTGTATTTACCGGCTGCGATCGCGGCAAAGGGCGCTTCGCGGCCACCGCGCTTCGCGCCGCTCGCCGCCACGCCAAACTCGTGCTCGCCGGGCATCCGAATCTGGCTCCCGTTACCCAGACCATGCGCCTGGCTGCGCCGCGAATGAAAACAATTATCTGCACCCACGGCATTGAAGTGTGGGAGCCGTTGTCCGCAATGCGCCGGCGTTCCCTCCGGCGGTCGACCTTAGTTCTCGCGCCAAGTCACAGCACCGCCGAACATGTCGCCGCGCAGCAAAGGGTCAAGCCCGAACGCATCCGCGTGTTGCCATGGGCTCTCGATCCCGAATTCGAAGCCATCCTTCCTGCCGCGGCAAAACAACCGCCGCCTTCCGGTTTTCCTCCCGGGCGCGTAATTCTCACCGTGGGCCGCTGGCTCGCCAGCGAACGTTATAAAGGGATGGACACGCTCATCACCGCGCTTCCGCGCCTGCTTCCCAGTTGGCCTGAAGTGCAGCTGGTCATGGTCGGTGAAGGCGACGACAAGGATTGGCTGGTAAATCTTGCGGAGAAAAATGGCGTGCGCTCCCACGTCCATTTTCTCAGTGGACTTTCCTACGCCGAGCTGGCCTCGTGCTACTCAGCGTGCGAAATATTTGCGCTGCCCAGTCGCGCCGAAGGTTTTGGCCTGGTGTATCTCGAAGCTATGGCCTGCGCCAAGCCCGTCATCGGCGGCGCTCACGGCGGCGCGCCCGAAGTGATCATCGACGGGGTAACCGGATATTTAGTGCAGCACGGAGATCCCGTCCAGCTTGCGGTTTCGGTCGAGACATTGCTTTCCGACCCAGCTCTCGCGCGCGAAATGGGTGCTCGCGGCTGCCAGCGTGTGGAACATGAATTTCGCTTCTCGGTCTTTGCCAAATCACTCAAAAAAATACTTCGCGAACAATGCGGATCCTGAACGTCACCGAAACCTACGCACCTTTCCTTGAGTTCGGCGGCCCCCCGGTGAAAGTGCGCGCCTTGTCCGAAGGTCTCGCGCGCATGGGTCATCAGGTCAACGTACTCACCGCCGACTGGGGTCTGGAAAAGCGCCTGCCGCCCGATTGTGAAGCTTCCGGCTGGGATCGCTCTCCTTTCGGGTGGCGTCATGCCGAGAACGGCGTGCAATCCATTTACCTGCCCACCTGGTTTCGCTACCGCACGTTAAGTTGGAATCCCGCGGTGAAGCGTTATTGCCGCGCCCGCCTGCAGAACTTTGACGTCATCCACATTTTCGGCTTGTACGATCTACTCGGTCCGGCCGTCGCCGCTGCGGCTCGCGAGCGCCAGATTCCCTACATTGTTGAGCCTATCGGCATGTTCGTGCCGATTGTCCGGAATGTGTGGTTGAAACGGATGTATCATTCTCTGGTAGGTTGGCATCTGCTTGCTGGTGCCGGCGCTGTTATCGCCACCTCGCGCCAGGAACTTGAGGAGTTGGCCGCTGCCGGAGTTTCACGCGAAAAGATCGTTCTACGCCGGAATGGTGTGGACCAACCCTCCTCCTTTCCGCCTCGTGGCAAGTTCCGCAGTGCTCTTGGTATTCCCGAGCAGGCAAAGCTCATCTTGTATTTGGGTCGTTTATCACCAAAGAAAAGTCCGGATCTCTTGCTGGAAGCTTTCGCGCAGCTTCCAGAACGCGTAGGGGAAAATACATTGACGCTGGCGTTTGCAGGACCTGATGACAGTGGGCTTCAGGATCGGCTCGCGCATTCCGCATCGCAACTCGGAGTAGCCTCGCGCGTCAAATTTTGCGG
>CAXMLS010000164.1:0-3043 GCA_964194235.1 uncultured bacterium
GATGTGTATAAGAGACAGGCAATACACCTATGCCAGCGGAAAACTTCGTTTCCTGGTGTCACTATATAAAATTGCTACCGGTGATCTGGTGGCGCTGATCGAAGCCGACTACATGGGCCAACTGCGCACCGGCGCTGCGTCGGGCGTCGCTACGAAATTTCTTGCGCGTGCGGATGCACGTACCGCAGCAATCATCGGCACCGGTGGCCAGGCGCGGACACAGTTGCAGGCGGTCGCGGCGGTTAGGAATTTGGAGCTGGCGCGCGCCTACGGCCGTGATGTGGCCAGACGCGAGAAGTTTTGTTCGGACATGGCCGAGTGCCTGGGTATTCCGGTATACGCGGCGAGCTCACCCAAGGAAGCGCTGCTGGGCGCGGACATCGTGTGCACTGCAACCACGGCTGCGCAACCTGTCGTCAGCGCTGGCGATATCGCGGACGGAATGCACATCAATGCCATTGGCGCGAACCATGCTCACAAACGAGAATTGGATGAAGATGCCGTTGTGCGAGCCAATGTGATCGTAGTGGATTCGGTCGAACAATCACGCCAGGAAGCGGGAGACTTGATTCTGGCCTTTCACGAAGATGAATTACGTTGGGCGACGGTTAAAAAGCTTGCCGAAGTAGTGGACGGAAAAAGCGGTGGGAGAGCGAATGACGCAGACGTGACAATTTTCAAATCCAACGGAATTGCCTCCTGGGATTTGGCTGCGGCGATGAAAGTCTTCTCCCTGGCACGCGAAAAAAGCTTGGGTCGCGAACTCCCTTTGTGGACAAACGTCCCTAAGTCCTAAGTACACATTGTTCCTGATTGGATTGCACCAACTGGTGCGAGAATATTGACAGAGCGACAGGGCTGAGAAACACTGGGACCCGTTAGTAAAGGACATTCGGCAGGTTTTGGCCGCGTGAACGTTATAAGGCGCAGATGTAAACTGGCTTTTGTCTTCAGGCATCATGTGCCTGGAACATTCCGTCAACGCGATAAGACGCAAGGCGCGCGGATAGGCAATACTAAGCAAGATGCGTACTCTTCCTGACTATTTACGAAAAGGTATGAAGCTCGTGATCGTGGGCACCAACCCCAGCGAGTCTTCCGTGCGTGTCGGTCATTATTATGCCGGCCGCGTGAACCAGTTTTGGCCAGTGCTCTACAAAGGCGGAGTAGTTCCTGAGCCGTTCGACTATCACGACGACAAGCGCGTGATTGAATTTGGAATTGGTCTTACGGATCTGGTGAAGCGCCCCACAAAAACCACGGCGGAACTTACGCGCGAAGATTTTGCCGAAGGCCGCATCGTGCTGTCTCAGCGCTTGGGAGAATACACGCCGCACGTAATCGCGTTTAATGGCAAACTCCCGTACGAGCAGTTCGCCCAGCGAAAATGCAAATTCGGACTGCAGAAAGAACTTCTGTACGGCGCGCGTGTTTACGTTTTGCCGGAGACCTCCGCGCAGGATGACCGCGGAAACAGCGAGCGCGTGCGGCATTTCCGGAAACTCGCGCAACTGGTTGCACGCACGGAATCCGAGCGCGCCAGCAAAGGAAATTAGCCCCGGGGAAATAATGGAAGCGGCCCAACCCACGCAATCGAATGCCCTGGTCACAGAATCGAAGCAGGGCAACGTCGCAACTCTTACGCTGAACCGGCCCGACCGCCTCAATGCCATCAACAAAGATCTTGCGATGGCGCTGAATGAAAGTCTCGGACGTGTCGCCACGGATAAATCCGTTCATGTAGTGGTCATCACCGGAGCAGGGCGAGCTTTTTGCGCCGGTGGCGACCTGGGATTGATCGGCGACGGGCGCAGAAATAACGACACCACCGAACTGGAACCGCTTCTGCGCGCGGGCATGCATGCGGTGTTGAAAATTCGCAGCATGGCGCAGCCGGTGATTGCCGCCGTAAACGGTGCGGCCGCGGGAGCGGGAATGAACATTGCGCTGGCCGCGGATATTCGCGTCGCTGCCGAAAGTGCTGTGTTCGGGCAAAACTTTGTGAAGGTCGGACTTTTCCCCGACTATGGCGGAACGTATTTTCTTCCCGAGTTGGTTGGTCCGTCGAAAGCTGCGGAGCTTTTCTACACCGGAGAAATGATCGACGCAAAGACCGCGCTAGCGCTGGGGATCGTGAACCGCGTAGTGCCGGATGCACAACTTCAACACGAAACCCGGGCGCTAGCCGAGAAAATCGCGCAAGCTCCCTCCGTTTCGATTCGTGCCATCAAGAATGCCTTATTCAACCGGCATAAGTTAGCACTTGAGAAGGCCCTGGATGACGAGGTCGAGCAGCAGTTGAAATGTTTTCATTCGCAGGATTGCAGCGAAGGCATTCGCGCGTTCCTCGAAAAGCGGCCGCCCAGGTTTCAAGGCAAATAGATAATTGCCTGAATGGGCGTACGGAATGCATAAACTGTTTTCTAACAGGGACAGTGGGCCATGGACGAAATACAGATAGCACCTGCAGATATGAAGGCGCGGATGGACCGCGGAGAAAACCTTGTCCTGGTGGACGTGCGCGAACCGTGGGAATACGAGTTGTGCCGGATCGAGGGGGCGAAGTTGGTGCCGCTTGGCTCGCTGGCGGCCAACGTGAACGATCTACTGGGTGTGGACGAAGTAATTTGTTATTGCCATCACGGCGTGCGGAGTCTCGACGCCGCGACGTGGCTGCGATTCCAGGGGATCGAAAAAGCCAAGTCCTTGTCGGGCGGCATCGAGCGCTGGTCCACCGAAGTGGACCCCCAAGTGCCACGTTACTAGTTGGCGTGTGGGGATCGTCGAGACTTGTCGGTTGTGTCCGTCGCGTAAAAGCTTGAGAATGCAGGCCTGTTGTAAATTCATCATTCGAATGACAATGTCGGCACTCCGACAATTAAAGTATTACTTTAATCATTTACTATGTAATTATCCGTTGAAAACAATTCGAATCACCGCATTCCCGCGGGTTGCCATCCCATAAACGGAGTCGTTGATGCCCAAAACCAAAATTCAATTTCTGCAGAAGCCCACTTGTACCACCTGTCTCTTATACACATCT